>JBGSRQ010000222.1:0-5479 GCA_041737515.1 Rhodobacterales bacterium
ACGAGCTGTACGACGCGCTGTTCGTGAAGCCGGCGTTCTGGATCGGCCGCATGCTCTGCGCCTGTCGCGGCCTCGTGATGGGCCGCGGGTTCCATCGCGAACCACTGGCGAACCTTGGCCTCATCGCCAAAGAACACCCCATACCAGACCATGCCCGAAAACACCGCGCCGAGTGCCAGCACGCCCAGCGGGATCAGCATGACCTTCGGGCTTTCATGCGCGTGATCATGCGTGTGATGATCCCCGCGCGGGGCGCCATAGAACGTCATGAACATCAGCCGCCACGAATAGAAACTGGTCATGAACGCCGCCACGACCAGAAGCCAGAAGGCATACTGGCTGCCGACCCAGGCACTTTCGATCACTGCATCTTTCGACAGGAACCCTGCAAAGCCGATATGAGTCAGCGGGATGCCCACGCCCGTAATCGCCAAAGTGCCGATCATCATCGCGGCAAACGTATAGGGAATTTTCTTTCGCAATCCGCCATAGTTGCGCATGTCCTGCTCGTGGTGCATCGCATGGATGACCGAGCCTGCGCCAAGGAAAAGCATCGCCTTGAAGAACGCATGCGTGAACAGGTGGAACATCGCCACCGAATAGACGCCGCACCCTGCCGCCACGAACATGTAGCCAAGCTGGCTGCAGGTGGAATAGGCGATCACGCGCTTGATGTCGTTCTGCACCAGACCCACAGTCGCCGCAAAGAACGCGGTTGTCGCACCGATGACCACGATCATCGTCTTGGCATCCGGCGCGTATTCGTAAAGCGGGGACATGCGGCAGACGAGGAAAACCCCCGCCGTCACCATCGTTGCGGCATGGATCAGCGCCGAAACCGGCGTCGGGCCTTCCATCGCATCGGGCAGCCAGGTGTGCAGGAACAGCTGTGCCGATTTGCCCATCGCGCCGATGAGCAACAGAACGCCGATCAGATTGGCAGCATTCCAGTTGCCCCACAGAAACGTCAGGTTCGTTTCGGCCAGCGCCGGAGCGGCCGCGAACACATCATCGAACCGGACAGAGTCGGTCAGGTAGAACAGCCCGAAAATACCCAGCGCAAAGCCGAAATCGCCTACCCGGTTGACAACAAAGGCCTTGATCGCGGCAGCGTTCGCAGATGGCTTGCGGTAATAGAATCCGATCAGAAGATAGGACGCAACGCCCACCCCTTCCCAGCCAAAGAACATCTGCACCAGATTGTCGGATGTGATCAGCATCAGCATGGCAAAGGTGAAGAACGACAGATACGCAAAGAATCGCGCCTTGTAATGCTCGCCCGCGCGCCAGTTGTCGTCATGCGCCATGTAGCCAAAGGAATAAAGGTGCACCAAGGCCGACACGGTGTTCACGACCACCAGCATGATCGCAGTCAGCCGGTCCAGCCGGATCGCCCATTCGGTATTCAGTGAACCCGATTGAATCCAGTCCAGAAGGTGGATGTGCTGTGTGGTGCCATCAAACGACAGGAAAATGATCCACGACAGGAACGCGGCCAGAAACAAGAGCCCGGTGGCAATCACCTGCCCCGCCGTCTCGCCGATGAACCGCCAGCCAAAGCCGCAGATCAGCGCGCCGATCAATGGCGCGAAAAGGATGATCGTGGTCATGGCTCAGCCCTTCATCACATTGGCGTCTTCGACATCGATCGTGCCGCGTGTGCGGAAGAACGACACCAGGATCGCAAGCCCGATGGCCGCCTCGGCGGCCGCGACGGTCAGAACAAACATCGTGAACACCTGCCCCACAAGATCGCCCAGAAAGCTGGAGAAGGCGACAAGGTTGATGTTGACGGCCAGCAGCATCAATTCGATCGACATCAGGATGACGATGATGTTCTTGCGATTGAGGAAGATCCCGAAAATCCCGATGACAAACAGCGCCGCCGAAACCGTCAGGTAATGTTCAAGTCCGATCATCTTCTTCGTCCCTTTGGGTCATTGCCCGAGTGTTCGTCTGTCAGAGGCCCCGGATCAGGTCCGGGGCTGCGGCGGGATCACAGGCCCTGCCCCGGCTTCACGTCTTTCAACTCCATCGCCACAGCCGGGTCGCGCCACATCTGGTGCAGCACGTTCTGGCGTTTCACGCCGGTGCGGTGGCGCAGGGTCAGCACGATCGCCCCGATCATCGCAACCAGCAGGATCAGGCCGGAGAGCTGGAACAGCAGGATGTATTTGTCATAGATCAGCAGACCCAGGGCGCGGGTGTTTTCCACCTGCGCCATGTCGGGCGTCACCGCCTGCCGCAGGCCCAGGGCACCATCGGCCTGAATCCACGCGCCCAGACCCAATGAAAGCTGCATCAGGATGATCACGCCCACCAGCAAGGCCATTGGCATATAGCGTGCCATCTCGCCCTTGAGTTCGGCAAAATCGACGTCCAGCATCATCACCACGAACAGGAACAGAACGGCCACGGCTCCGACATAGACGATGATCAGAAGCATCGCCACGAACTCGGCCCCCAACAGAACGAACAGCCCCGCCGACGAAAGGAACGCAAGGATCAGCCACAGCACCGAATGGACCGGGTTGCGGCTGACGGTGACCAGAACCCCCGCCGTCACCGTGACCAGCGCAAAGGCGTAAAAGGCGATATCGGCAACGGTCATGCGGGTTTCTCCTCGGTCTCGGCGAAGACGGCTTGGGCCGCCTCCATCGCCTTTTGCGTGGCGGGCAGGCCGCCGAACATGCTCATCTGCCAGATCACTTCGGCAATCTCGCGCTTGGTGGCCCCTGCCGCCAAGGCATTGCGGATCGTGAGCCGCATCTGCGGTTCGGCCAGCGCGCCCTGAACGGTCATCGCGGCAATGGCCACCAGAAACCGGGTGCGGGCATCAAGGCCGTCAGGGTTCATTGCCTTGCCGAACCAAAGTTCCAGAACCTCGCGCGGCATTGCGGGGAACAGCTTTTCAAAGCCCCGCAAATCCATGCCTTCGACGCCAGGCGCAAAGGCTTTCGCCATTTCCTGCCCCTGCGCCATCATGGCCGCCCAAAGTTTGGTAAAGTCTTCGGTCATCTGTAGGGCGCGTCGAGTTCAAGGTTGCGGGCAATCTCGGTTTCCCAGCGTTCGCCGTTGTCCAGAAGCTTGGCCTTGTCGTAGAACAGCTCTTCGCGGGTTTCGGTCGAAAACTCGAAGTTCGGGCCTTCGACGATGGCATCGACAGGGCATGCTTCCTGACAGAACCCGCAATAGATGCACTTGGTCATGTCGATGTCATAGCGCGTGGTGCGGCGCGAACCGTCGTCGCGGGGTTCGGCGTCGATGGTAATGGCCTGGGCCGGGCAGATCGCTTCGCAAAGCTTGCAGGCGATGCAGCGTTCCTCGCCGTTGGGGTAGCGGCGCAATGCGTGTTCACCGCGAAAACGCGGGCTGAGAGGTCCCTTTTCGTGCGGGTAGTTCAGCGTGGCCTTGGGCGCGAAGAAGTATTTCAGGCCCAGGCCCATACCCTTGATGAAATCCGAAAGAAGAAAGTATTTCGCCGCGCGGCTATAGTCGGTTGTGCGTGCCGGTCCCATGATCAAACCCCCATAGTCCAGCTCGCCCAAAAGCCGCCGAACACTTCGAATTTCGCCAGAAACGCCACCAGAACGACCCAGCCAAGGCTCATCGGCAGGAACACTTTCCAGCCGATCCGCATCAACTGGTCATAGCGGTAACGCGGCACGATGGCCTTCACCATCGCAAACATGAAGAAGAAAAACGCCATCTTGCCCACCATCCACAACGCGCCATCAGGCAGGCCGGGAATGGGCGACAGCCAACCGCCGAAGAACAGCAGCGACATCAGCGCGCACATCAGGAAGATCGCGATGTATTCGCCAGCCATGAACAACAGGTAGGGGGTCGAGGAATATTCGACCATGAACCCCGCGACCAGTTCCGACTCTGCCTCGGGCAGGTCGAAGGGCGGCCGGTTGGTTTCAGCCAGGGCACTGATAAAAAACAGAAATACCATCGGCAGATGCGGCAGCCAATACCAGTTGAACAGGCCAAAGTCGCCATCCTGCGCCGCCACGATCGCCGAAAAGTTCATCGAGCCGGTGGAAATGATGATCCCGATGATGATCAGTCCCAGCGACACCTCATAGGAAATCATCTGCGCGGCAGACCGCAAAGACCCAAGGAACGGGTATTTGGAGTTTGATGCCCAGCCCCCCATGATCACGCCGTACACTTCCAGCGATGACACCGCGAAAACGAACAGGATCGCCACATTGATATCGGCAAGTATCCAGCCGCTGTTGAACGGAATCACCGCCCAGGCCAGCACGGCCAGAACGAACGACAGCATCGGGGCCAGGAAAAACACCGCCCGGTCGGCCCCCGCAGGCACGACGATTTCCTTGACGACGTATTTCAGCGCATCGGCGACGGATTGCAAAAGCCCGAAAGCGCCCACCACGTTCGGGCCGCGCCGCATCTGCACGGCGGCCCATATCTTGCGGTCGCCGTAGACAAGGAACAACAGGCTGATCATCACAAAGGCGATCACCATCAGGCTTTGCGCCGCGATCAGCAGCGCAATGCCAAGGCCGGTCTGGAAAAACTCACCCATATCTCGCCCTTTGTCCTCTTGTTCCGGCCGTCAGACGGTCGGAATTCCCTGATCGCCGCAATCGCGGACCGTCACTTCGGCATCAATCGTGCGCGACCCGCGCGGCAGCGCCGCCGACACGGTGTAAATCGCATCGCCGCGCCAATTACCACCCGTTTGCGACACATTCGTGCGGACATGGCGCACGAATCCGAATCCGCGTATCAGCGTATACTGCGCTGCAGCACAGCGTGCATAGGCCGCAACGTCCTCATTATTGCGCGCGCCCTTCATGGTGACACGGAAATTCACCAGATCACCGTCCAGCAGCACCGTCTCGATCCCGCCATAGACGGGCGCGAAGGCCTGACCTTCTGGCGGGGTGCTGCCGGCACAGCCTGCCAAAGCCAGCGCACCAAGAAGCATCGCCCGTTTCACTCGGCCGCCATCGGAGTGGCCGCACGCGCCGCCTCGCCCGCCGCCAGTTCGCCCATCAGTCTGGAGGCGCGCGCAACCGGGTTGGTCAGGTAGAACTGCGTGAAGGCAGCGCGGAAATCGGCCTTTCCCATGGGTTTGGGGTCAAGCGGGGACCATTCGTTTTCGGCAACCTCGTCGATCCGGCCCAGATGCGGGTGTGCGGCCACAAGCGCCTTGCGCAAGGCAGCCAGACTGTCCCACGGCAACGTGGCCCCCAATTCGGCGGACAAGGCCCGCAGGATCGCCCAGTTTTCCTTGGCCTCGCCCGGCGCAAAACCGGCGCGCAGGGCAAGTTGGGGGCGGCCTTCGGTGTTGACGAACAGCCCGCTTTCCTCGGTATAGGCAGCCCCGGGCAGGATGATATCGGCGCGCATCGCCCCCCTGTCGCCGTGGCTGCCCTGATAGATCACGAACGCACCCGGTGCGATGTCAACCTCATCGGCACCCAGATTGTAGATCACCTCG
>JBGSRQ010000233.1:0-9271 GCA_041737515.1 Rhodobacterales bacterium
TCGGTGCAGCAAACCGCCGTAGATCGGAAAGCGCGTCTGCTCGAAATCCAGATAGGGCAGATGCTTGCGCACCCCCTCGCGGTCCAGGAGTTCGGCATCATCGCCCTGATTTATCATCGAATTGCCGCGCCGCACAAAGGCATCGCGCTGGCCGTCGGAATGGAACAGGTTGATCAGCCCGCGCTGGCTGTGCATGACGTTGTAGTTGAGCTCCGCCTCCATCCCCTCCCACAATTTCAGGGAATGGCTGTAGAATTCCGAGTTTCCGGGCAGGTTGTAGTTGGCGCGCACGATGGTCGTATTGCGGCCGATGTTGCCTGACCCGATATGCCCCTTTTCCAGCACGGCGATATTGGTCATGCCGTGGTTTTTCGCCAGGTAGAACGCCGTCGACAATCCGTGCCCGCCGCCGCCGATGATGATCGCATCGTAGTCGGCCTTGGGTTCAGGGTCACGCCAGGCCTTGGTCCAGCCCTTGTTGCCAAACAGCCCCTCGGTGATGACTTTCAGCCCGGAATACCGCATCGTTTGCCCTCGCGTATTTCCCCAGAGTAAAAAGGGTTTCTTGGCGATACACAATCCCCTGACGCACCGCAAACTGCTTTTCCAACTGCGACATTTGGCGTCGTGAACAGCAGATCACGCCGCCAAAGCGATGCAGAACCGGACCGAACGACGAGCGGTCTCTAAAGTCCCTTGGTCTGATAGGTCGAGGCAACCCGGCTGATCGACACAAGGTATGCCGCAACCCGCAGGTCTTCCACGTCGTCGCGGCCGTGCCAGACCTCGCGCATCGCCTGATAGGCCCCGCGCATCGTGTCATCCAGCCCCGAGCGCACCAGTTCCAACTCGCCCGCCCCGCGCAGATACTTTTCCTTGAACCCCGGCGACAATGTCCAACCCAGTTGCTGATCCGCTGACAACCGCTCCAATTCATGCACCAGCAGATCGTGGCGTGCCTCTTCGGCGCGGCGCTGCATGCGGCCAAAGCGGATATGGCTCAGGTTCTTGACCCATTCGAAGTAGGAAACCGTGACACCACCCGCGTTGGCATACATGTCGGGCACGATCACCGTGCCTTTCGCGCGCAAGATCTCGTCCGCACCGAAAGTGACCGGACCATTCGCCGCCTCGATGATCAGCGGGGCCTGAATACGCGCGGCATTGGATTTGTTGATCGTGCCTTCCATCGCGGCGGGAATCAGAATGTCGCATGCCTCTTCCAGAACCGCCGAACCCGCTTCGGTGAAACTGCCGGTGGGATAGCCCTTGATCGTGCCGTGTTTTTTGATCCACTGATACAGCTCTTCGATATTGATGCCGCCCGCATTCGTCACCGCGCCGTCGCGTTCGATCACACCAACGACCTTGCAGCCGTCTTCCTCGCTCAGGAATTTGGCGGCGTGATAGCCCACATTTCCCAGCCCCTGCACGATCACCCGCTTGCCATCCAGCCCGCCCGACAGGCCCGCCTTGGCCACATCCTCGGGGTAGCGGAACATCTCGCGCAACGCGTATTGCACGCCACGTCCCGTGGCCTCCACCCGGCCCTGAATACCGCCCGCATGGGGTGGTTTGCCCGTGACGCAGGCTTTGGAGTTGATATCGGTCGTGTTCATCCGCGCATACTGATCGGCGATCCACGCCATTTCCCGCTCGCCCGTGCCCATGTCGGGGGCGGGCACGTTCTGCGCGGGGTGGATCAGATCGCGTTTGATCAGTTCATAGGCGAAACGGCGTGTGATCAGCTCCAGCTCGTGCGCATCCCATGCGCGGGGGTCGATGCACAACCCGCCCTTCGAGCCGCCGAACGGCGTCTCGACCAGGGCGCACTTGTATGTCATCAGTGCTGCCAACGCCTCGACCTCGTCCTGATTGACGGACAGCGCATAGCGGATGCCGCCCTTGACCGGCTCCATATGTTCGGAATGGACCGAGCGATACCCGGTGAACGTCTCGATCTTGCCACGCAGACGTACGCCAAAGCGCACGGTGTAGGTGGAATTGCAGACACGGATCTTCTGCTCCAACCCCGGGCTCAGATCCATCAGCGATACGGCGCGGTTGAACATGAGATCGACGGATTCGCGAAAACTGACTTCACCGGTGGCGTGCATGGGGGTCCCTCCCGTATCGGGGTGGCGTGACGCCAGCCCCTGCTGTTGCGGCCGACCCTAGCCGGGGAATGTGAATTTTGCATCACGAAAAGTGGCAAATTCCTGCCCCTCCCGCTGCTGCGCCATGATTCGCGCGGCGTGTGCAATCGCCCTGACGAAACCACACCGCTGCCTTATTCAGCCCGGAAAATCATCTGTTTGCCACCCTTTGCGAAACAATCCCGACAAGGCCGGATCAGTGTTTCAGGGGCTGTCCAATTTCGAACACTTTTCAGATTTTTCGCCACATTTTCGCCGCAACTTCGATGCTTCTCTTCCGCAATTGCATTGGTGGGGGCGCCGGCAATTGGCCGGACGTGTTGAAGGGTTGATGTGGTGAAAATGACGAACGGTTCCCTCCGTCCCGCGCGAATTGGCGCTGCAAAGCGTGTTCTGCGGCACCGGGTCCTGAGCGCGTTCCGGCGTGACGAGTCCGGCGCGATGGTCATCTTTACACTGGTCTGTTTCATGCTGATGCTGCTGATCGGCGGCATCGCCGTTGACCTGATGCGCTATGAACGCGCCCGCACCAAGTTGCAGGGCACGATGGACCGGGCGGTTCTGGCCGCAGCCAGCCTGAGGCAGCAGCGCGACCCCGATCTGGTGGTGCAGGATTACTTTGCCAAAGCGGGTCTCGCCGACCGGCTGACCGGATCGACCTCGGTCTCTGTGCTTGGCCTGCGCGACGTAAGTGCTACGGCGCAGGAAAATCTGCCGACATTCTTCATGCACAGCCTTGGCATCAATACGCTGGAGGCGAATATCGGTGCCCGTGCTGTTGAAAGCGTGACCCCGATCGAGATTTCGATGGTTCTGGATATCTCGGGCTCGATGCGGTTCAACAACAAGATCGGCGAATTGCGCAAGGCCGCGAAGAACTTCTTCAAGATCGTGCTGGATGGCGACGCCGCAACTACAACATCCATCAACATCGTGCCCTATGCCGGTCAGGTGAACGTCGGACCGCTGTTGTTCACACGCTACGGCGGGGTGCGCAATCAGGCCTTCTCGTCCTGCCTCGAATTGCAGCCCGCCGATTATCTGACTGCAGCCGAGCCGACCTATGGTCTGGCCCAGGTGCCGCATTTCATGAAATGGGCGATTGATCTGGCAACGATGAACTGGGGCTGGTGCCCGACCGACAACAGCGCGATCCTTCTTGCGCAGAATGACCGGGGCGTGCTGGACAGCTTTATCGACGGTGTGCGCCTGCATGATGGCACCGGCACGATGACCGGCGTGAAATACGGCGTGATGCTGCTGAACCCGGCAACCATGCCAAGCTTTGCCGCACTGTCGGGCAACGGCGTGGCACCGCAGTTTGCCGACCGTCCCCTGCAATGGCCCAACACGCCGAATGCCGAAGTCACAAAATACATGATCGTCATGACCGATGGCGAGATCACCGACCAGTTCCGCCCAAAACGGACCGGCGTGGCCGATGGTGACGCCGATGCGCTGGACAACGAAACCTACAACGGCGTAGCAGACCCCGACACCGTGGACGGCACCGATTTTGATCTGTGGAACCGCACGACCGAGACCGACCTGCAGCCCGCCAGCCTTGGCGCGAACATGCTGACCAGCCGCGCCACCAACCTTGCCAACTTCTACAGTCAGTGCAATCTGGCCAAGGCGAATGGCGTGGTCGTCTATACAGTTGCGTTTGAAACTTCGCTCACGGCACAGCAGGAAATGGCCAACTGCTCGTCCGGGCCCGGTTATCACCTGAATGCGACAGGCACGCAGATCAACTCGGCGTTTGAAGAGATCGCGCGCCGCATCCGCCCGTTGAAGTTGACCCAATGACCCGGATTCGCACAGCACTGGCGCGCTGGCTGCGCCGCGACGACGGCACGGCAACGATCGAATTCGTGTTGTGCTTTCCCGTTGTCCTGTTCCTTTTGTTCGCCGCGATTGAATCAAGCATGTACATGGCGCGTTATGTCATGCTGGATCGTGCCCTTGACATGACGGTTCGTGAGTTGCGTCTGGGCATCCTGACACCGCCCAACCTTGCCACGATCAAGACATCTGTCTGCAGCCGCACGCTGATCATTTCGGATTGCGCCAATGCGCTCAGCGTTCAACTGGAGCCTGTGGCCATGGGCAGCTACAACTTTCCCAACGGCCCGACAGAGTGCATCGACCGCAGCGCGCCTCTTTCGCCGCCACAAGAGCCGTCATTCGGCGTGCAGAACCAGATCATGACGATCCGCGCCTGTGTGACCGTGGATGCGCTGTTCCCGACGACCGGGCTGACGCTGCGCATGTCTCAGGCGCCAGACAATTCCTATTTCATCGTGGCCGCCTCCGGCTTCGTGAACGAACCTTGAGCGAGAGTGAAGATGACGCCTTTTTCAATCGCGCTTAAAGCCATGGTGCAACACTTTCGCCGGCGTGAAGACGGGTCTGTCCTGACCGAATTCGTGATCGTGCTGCCCCTTCTGATCTGGGCCTGGGCGGCATTGTTCGGCTACTGGGATGCCTATTCCGCCTCGAACCGGATGCAGAAGGCCACGTTCAACGTGGCAGACGCCCTGTCGCGTTCGGCAACGACGGTGGATGCGCCGACGCTGAACGGCATGAAGGCGTTTTTCGATTTCATGAACCGGACCGGTGATCCGTCGCAACTTCGGTTCACCAACATCCAGTGGACCGATGCCGACCACAGCTACAAGGTCCTCTGGTCCTATTCGCCCGGCAATCAGATGGCGCCGTTGACCGATGCCGATCTGCTGTCGATCAAGGCGAAGGTTCCGGACCTTGTGGATCTGGAAACGCTTTTGATCGTCGAGTCGAAGGTAGAGTATCGCGCGCCGCTGACCGCGTCCTCGATCGGTGGGCTGTTTTACGGTCTGGGAGATAGAAATATGACAGAGTTTGTGGCAACGCGTCCGCGGTTCATGTTGAACGTGTGCTTTACCGGCGTTGCCTGCACCTGATGCGCTCTTTTTGTCCGTGCGGCAGAAAGACGATGCGCAACGGTCATTTCTGCCGGGATCACCGGGCCAAATGCCGGATTAAATGCATGATTCGGACACATTTCCGCCCCACGCCACCAGTTATCTAACCGATGGAAGCGGGAGTCCGTCTGCCGGGCTCGGCTGCTGATAGTTTTTGAAACCGGTCAAGGCCCGGTAAGGGGATGAGTGTCATGGATAACATGCGCAATGTTGACGGACGGGGGAATTCTGTGAAGACGCCGGATCGCATGGTCTGGCCGCTGCATCATGTGCAGCGGTTTCGCGATGACGAAACCGGCGCGCTGATTTATTTCGGTCTGATCCTCAGCTTTGTCATGCTGATGATGGGGGGCCTGGCCGTCGACGTCATGCGCCATGAGCGGACCCGCACGAACCTGCAGCAAACCATGGACCGCAGCGTTCTGGCAGCGGCCAGTCTGAACCAGACGCTGACCCCCAAGGCCGTCGTGATCGACTACTTCGCCAAGGCCGGTCTGTCGGAATACCTCAACCCCGATGATATCAAGGTGACCGAAGTTGGTAACGCGCAGGTGGGCTACAGCTTCCGCAAGGTCACCACAAAGGCCGTTGCCGACACCAAGCCGCTGTTCATGCATCTGGTCGGGATCAACCAGTTCGATGCGGGCGCGGCCAGCACGGCCGAGCAGGCCATCGACAACATCGAGATTTCGCTGGTGCTTGATATCTCGGGTTCGATGGTGCGCTATCCCAACGGCACCGATCTGCCGTTGCCCAACAAGCTGGATGCATTGAAAGATGCCGCCAAGGAATTTGTTGACACCGTTCTCAAGGCCGACACGCAGAACCGCACGACGATTTCGCTGGTTCCGTACAACGGTCAGGTAAACCTCGGCGCAAAGCTGATGAGCTATTACAATGTGACCGACACGCATACTTATCCGGACCAGAACTGCGTCGACATGCCCGCGTCGGTCTACAACAGCCGTTCGCTTTCGACGACCACGCCGATGCCGATGACCGGGAACGTGGACTCTTTCAGTGACGGTCTGACGCGCAGCAACGGCAACCTGGTCAACGCATATCAGTCTGTCCTGGCGCCCTACCAATACGCCGGCGTCTTCCGCAACAAATGGTGCACGCCCAACGACAACAACAAGGTCCGCGTTCTTGGAAGCGATATCGCCACGCTGCAAGGGCAGATTGACGGGCTGACCGGGAACGGCGCCACGTCGATCAACGCGGGCCTTCGCTGGGGGCTTGCGCTTCTTGATCCGGGCACACGCAGTGTGGTGACCGGCATGCGGGCGGCAAGCGAGGCCTCCGTCTACTCTGCCAACCGCCCGATGGACTACCAATTGCCCGGCGAAAAGGATTCGTCCAAAAAGGTGATGAAGGTCATCGTTCTGATGACGGATGGCGAGCACTTCAATGAAGAGCGGTTGAACGACGGCTATCGCACCGGAAACTCGCCGATCTACCGGTCAAACGATGGCGTCTATTCGATCTATCATGCGTCGCGCACCGGCACCAAGAAATACTGGGTCCCGCACCTGAGTGGCTGGTACAAGAGCCCCTATGACAACGGCACTCAACAGACTTGGCCACAGGTCTGGGAAAGGGTTCGCCTGAAGTGGGTAGCTTACCAGCTTTACGCCCGCGCGCTGAACGCCAACCAGTTTGATTACTACACAAACCTGATGCGCACGCAGACCGACACGACCGTGATGGATACGCAACTTGAAGACATGTGCGATCTGGCCAAGGAAAAGAACGTCTTCATCTTTGGCATCGCGTTCGAAGCGCCGACCCATGGCCAGCAAACGATCCAGAATTGTTCCACGCAGCTTGGTGGCTACTACTTCAACGCTGACGACCAGGTTGCCCTTGGAACGGCATTCCGCGCCATCGCAAGCCAGATCACGCAGTTGAGGCTGACCCAATGAAACGCATCTTGAACCGTCTGCTGCGCGCCTTTCGGCGGGAAGATGGCGTGGCCTCGCTGGAATTCGTTCTTTGCCTGCCGATGCTGCTGTTCATCTTCATGATGTCGTTCGAGTCTGGCATGATGATGACGCGCTATGTGATGCTGGATCGCGCGCTGGATGTGACGATGCGCGAACAGCGTCTGGGGCACTTTGCCAATCCTAATGCAAACCTGCTGCGCTCCGAGATCTGCAAGCATTCGATCATCATTGAAGACTGCAACAATGTGTTGCGGTTGAACATGACGCCGATCAGCAAGACCACCTTTGCCCTGCCCACGTCGGCGCAATCCTGCGTCAACCGGGCCGAGGCGATCAAGCCGCCGGATGAGTTCAGCCCGAACATCCCCGACGAGATCATGCTGATCCGGGTCTGTGTTGTTGTAGACGCCCTGTTCCCGACCACCGGACTTGCGCTTCGCATGACAAAAGACGGTCAGGGCGGATACTGGCTTGTCGCCAAATCGGCCTTTGTGGCAGAGCCGGCGTGAAGGGTGATATGATGAAACTCAGCATTTCCAAATCGTTTCGCACGTTCCGCCGCCGTGAAGACGGATCGGTGGTGGTCGAGGCCGTGATGATCCTGCCGCTGATGTTCTGGTGTGTGACAGCCTTGTTCACCTATTGGGATACCTACCGGTCGATCAACATGGTGCAAAAGGCGACCTACACCTTGTCCGACGCGATCTCACGCGAAGATGGCACTTTGACAACCACCTATCTGAACGGCATGCGCAGCGTCATGAACTACCTGCTGGACCCGGGGCAGACCACCAAACTGCGCGTCACCAGCCTGACATGGAGCGCGGCGCGCAACCGGTACGAAGTGATCTGGTCCTGTTCGGCACTGAACCAGATGACCAAGCTGAGCACCGGCGATCTGAACGCGACCAGCGTGAAGTCACGCTTGCCCGTGATGCCCGATGGCGAAACGGTGGTCCTCGTCCAGACAGAAGTGGAGTATTCGCCGCTTTTCAACGTCGGCTACGGCGACCGCAAGCTGCAGCAATTCGTGGTGACGCGGCCGCGGGTGCAGCAGAGCATTCCCTTCCCGACCTGCACCGCCTCCTGACGGGAGCCATGGGTTGACCGGCTTGATGCCCTCCGGACGCTGTCCGGGGGGCATTTTCACTTGGGTCGCGCATTCGCGCACAATTGCTCTGCATTCGGGTCGCGTTGCGCCACAGGGGGTGGCAGCCTATCTTGCGGTCAAGATTGATCAATGGAGGCCCTCATGTCCATTCGCCCCGTCGCATACGAAGCCTACGCCCAGCCCACGATGGAGGGAGCAGGCGTTCACCTGCACCGCGCCTTCGGCTTTCAGAACCCCGAACAGACGGACCCTTTCCTTTTGTTCGACGATTTCCGCAACGATCGCCCCGAGGATTTTTATCGCGGCTTTCCGTGGCACCCTCACCGCGGGATCGAGACGATCACTTACGTTCTGGCCGGTTCGGTCGATCATGGCGACAGTCTGGGCAACACCGGCACCCTGCGCGGTGGCGATGTGCAGTGGATGACTGCGGGCTCGGGCATCCTGCATCAGGAAATGCCCAAAGGGAACGCCAAGGGCCAGATGCATGGATTTCAGCTTTGGGCAAACCTGCCCGGCAGCCTGAAGATGACAGCACCCCGCTATCAGGACGTGAAGGGCACCGACATTCCGCAGATCACCGATGATGACGGCACCATCGTCAAGGTCATCGTGGGGTCGTTCTGGGGGCAGACCGGCCCGGTCGATGGCATTGCCGCCGATCCGCAGTATCTGGATATCTTCGTGCCCGCCGGTCTGCGCAAGACGTTCAGGATTGACACCTATCGCCGCGCCTTCGCCTATGTCTTTGAAGGCGCGGGCACCTTCCGCGATGCGGCCAGCCCGAAGGGCGTGCTTCTTGAGAAAGAGGTGATGGGGCAAGAGGTCAACATCCGCGACATGTCGGGCGACCGCACGCTGGTGCAGTTCGGCACCGGCGATGAGGTCAGCGTTCAGGCCGGGCCAAAGGGTATCCGCTTTCTGCTGATCTCGGGCGCCCCGATTCAGGAACCGGTGGCGTCGCCCGGGCCGATCGTGATGAACACGCAAGCCGAATTGCGCCAGGCGATGGCCGACCTGCGCAACGGCACATTCATCAAGCCGGCGCATTAGCGCGCGGCAAGCCGGCGCATTGGCAAGCCCGCGCAAACG
>JBGSRQ010000236.1:0-4874 GCA_041737515.1 Rhodobacterales bacterium
CGTTTGCGCCCACGGGCCTGCGCGCCAGCCTGCACGGCTCTCTCGCCTTTACCGGGGTGGGCCACGCGACCGACCGCGCGACCATCCTGGGGCTGGCAGGGTTTGAACCGGCCACTTATGACGCTGCGCGCGCCGAAGCGGCACTGGCGGCCATCCGCGAGACAAAGACCATCCAGGCGCAGGGCCTGCCGCCCCTTGCCTTTGATCCCGGCGCGGATCTCTTGTTCGACTACGGCCCCGCCCTGCCCGGCCACGCCAACGGCATGATCCTGCGCGCCACCGATGCTCAGGGCGATGTGATCCTGTCGGAGACGTATTATTCCATCGGCGGTGGCTTCGTGCTGACCGAATCCGAGCTGGCCGCCGCGCAATCGGGCAAGAAGTCCGCGCCCGCAAATTGCCCCTATCCATTTGATACTGCTGCAGAAATGCTGAGGATGGCTGCGGCATCCGGGCTTTCCATCGCCGCGATGAAGCGGGCCAACGAACTTTCGTTCCGCACCAGCGCCGAACTGGACACGGGCATCGCGCGGATCTGGGCGGTGATGAACGATTGCATCACGCGCGGCATGGCGGGAACGGGCATTCTGCCGGGTGGGCTGAAGGTGCGGCGCCGGGCAAAGGGCATCCACGACGCACTGCTGGCCGAGCGCGGGCTGAACATGACCGCACCGCACACGATCAACGACTGGATGTCACTGTATGCCATGGCCGTGAACGAGGAAAACGCAGCCGGGGGGCAGGTTGTGACCGCGCCCACAAACGGTGCAGCGGGCGTGGTGCCTGCGGTTTTGCGCTATTACCTTGATCATGTGCCCGGTGCGTCTGAAAAGAGGATTGCCGATTACATGCTGACGGCATCGGCCATCGGGGGGCTGTGCAAACACAACGCCAGCATCTCGGGTGCAGAATGCGGTTGTCAGGCCGAGGTCGGCTCTGCCGCCGCAATGGCCGCTGCCGGCCTGTGCGCCGTTCTGGGCGGCACTCCGGAACAGGTTGAAAACGCGGCGGAAATCGCCTTGGAGCACCACCTTGGCATGACCTGCGATCCGGTCAAGGGTCTGGTTCAGGTGCCCTGTATCGAACGAAACGGGCTGGGCGCGATCAAGGCGGTTTCGGCCGCCAGCCTTGCCCTGCGCGGCGACGGGCAGCATCTGGTCAGCCTTGACGCCTGCATTGAAACCATGCGCCAGACCGGGGCAGACATGCACGAGAAATACAAGGAAACTTCACTGGGCGGGTTGGCGGTCAATGTTCCGAACTGCTGAAGCCTAACCGAAATAGCCCTGGATGTCGTTTACTGTCACCACCGCACCGGGTTGCAGATCGGCCAACAGCTTCAATCCTCCTGCCGCATTGCCGTTCGCATCATACCACAGGGTCCGGTCGGTCGTGCGAAAGATGATGTGGTCGTTGGCGTCCTGCGCGCGGTTGTCGGCGCGGGTGATGAACCGGCCGGGGAACAAGGTTCCCGCGTTCACACCCGGGAATTCACGAAACGACAGAAGGATCATATCGTCATTCCCCGTCTTGCCGGAAAAATCGGTGATCACATCCCCCGCTTCGACCAGCCTGTTGAACACGAACACATCGTTACCCGGACCGCCGGTGATCCGGTCGATGCTGCTGCCGCCTGTAATGGTGTCGGCCCCAGTGCCGCCGAAAAGCGAATCGCGGCCGTAAAAGCCCAGGATCTTGTTGGCGCCCCCGCTTCCCACGATGATGTCGTTGCCCAAGGTGCCGTAAACATTCTCGAAGTTGACGTAAGTATCGCCCGCCGCCGTTTTCGAACCCTGAATCGAGTTGTCCAGCGATACGGTGATCCCGTCCAGCCCGCGAAAATCCAGAAGGTCCTGCCCGCCGCCGCCGCTATTGATATCTTCGGGACTGTAACCGGGTTTGAAGATGTTGGACAGGCCACCCGAGGCTGTGATGCTGCCTTCCACTGTCCCACCGCGCCCATCGTAGATCGTGGCGCCGCGCAATTGGATGTTTCCGACGATCAGCCCGCGGTTTGTCAGTTCGCCTCCGTAAAAGACGACGCCGCCCAGTATCTCGCCCGTGTTCAACAGGTTGTACGCCCCGCCGCCGTTGACCTGCGCCTCGTCGTTGATGTTGCCCGTGATCTGGCCCGAATTGATTATTTTGCCCCTGTCATTGCTCGAAGCAACCACGCCCCCGATAATCGTGCCGGCGTTGTTGAGAAACCAGCCGCCGCGGATGTTAATTTGCCCGACCAGCAGACCCGTGGACGTCACGGTGACAGTTCCGCTTTCCATAAAGATGGACGATGAGCCGGAAATGACGCCCGCCACAGTGATGGTTTGGCGGGAACCGTTCATCTGAACGCCGATGCTTGAAGAACCCGACCCGTTGTCAGTTCCCCCGACGATCCCCGAGGCGCTTACTACCAGCGAATCCGTCGAACCAAGGTCGATCCCGATCATCGGCCCCGTGACGACATCATCAACGTAAATCAGCGTCATGGCGGGATCCTGTCTGGTGACGAAATGCCCACGGGGCTGCTGTGACAGGGCTATGCAAGTTAAGTTAAGAAAAGGTGTATACTTACCGTAAAATCTTGTGAAGCGAAGAGCGCAAGACGGTTTTCATCCGCACCACCCGTCCGGCAATTGGCCCGCCCCGTGCCTGCAAAACAGCCGAATGTCCGCCGCCGTCATCATGGCGTTCGATTGCAGAACGGCCAGCAACATGCGCGCGCGCGCCGCCGGAATTGCCGGCATCCATCCGGCGGTGGACGTTCTTGCCTTTCGCGCTGGAAAAGTCGGTGATGGTGCCACCCCACTCAGCCTTGAAATCAAAGAGGAAACTGTCGTTTCCGTGCCCCGCTGCTGATCTTGTCATGGCCGCGCTCGTCGCAGATAACGTCGCGGCCAAGCGAACCGATCAACAAGTTACCCGGAACGTGCCAACCACCGTTTCGATCAAGGCACCGGTATCGCCCGCCACCACGCCGGTGTTCCAGGTCGACCCGTCCAGCGCCTCGATCGAGGATCCGGGCCTGAAGAGGTCGATGCCGAGTTCGGACCCGCTGATATATCCGCTTTGCGCGACAGGCACGCTGATCTGGAGGTCAGAGTTGGCATCGCCCGGCATGATTGCGCTCTGTGCGCCCGAAACCGTGCCCGCTGGGGCCATGCCGGGGCACGGTCGCCGTGCGGGCCTGTGCAGGACGGGCAGGATTTGGCATTCACGGATACCCGGCCACTAGGGAGAAACAGGCCATCAAGATCAGCAGGACGGGCGCTGGAACCGCGCACCTGAAGGTGTCACACTCCGTCAAACGGGCAAAAACCCAAGCAATTCCTCTGCATCGCCCGCGCCCACTGGACAGCCCCCTGCCTGCCCCGCTACCACGGGCGCATGAGCGCACCCGACCGTATCCTGCCCGGCGTCCTGTTGATGATCGCATTTTGCGTGCTGGCACCGCTGTTGGATGTATCCTCCAAGTTGGCCGCGCAGACTCTGCCCGTGGGGCAGATCACCACCGCGCGGTTCATTGTGCAGGCGGTGCTGATGTTGCCCGTGGTGCTGATCATGGGGCTTTCGTGGCGCGTCACTCCCCGCGTTGCAGGGCTGATCATTGTGCGGGCGGTGTTCCTGATTGCCTCGACCTATTGCTTTGTCGCAGCATTGACGGCCATGCCGATCGCTGATGCGCTGGCAATTGCCTTTGTGGAGCCGTTTATCCTGCTGATCCTGGGGAAGGTCCTGTTCAATGACGAGGTCGGGCCGCGCCGCATCGGGGCCAGTATAGTGGGCTTTGGTGGCGCGCTGATGGTGATCCAGCCATCGCTGGCAAATTACGGGCCGGTGGCCCTGTTTCCACTGGGCACGGCGGTGTTCTTTGCGCTTTACATGCTGGTCACGCGCGCGATGTCGACGCGGATGCATTCGGTCACGATGCAGTTGCACACGGCGATTGCCGGAGCGCTGATCTGTGTGCCGATCATCTGGCTGGCGGATGGGTCGGGCATTGCCGGGCTTGATCCGGTGCAGGCCAAGGGTTTGGAGTGGCTTTGGCTGTTCGGCGTCGGCTTCTGGGCCGCGATCAGCCACATGTGCATGACCTATTCGCTGAAATTCGCACCTGCCGCGACGCTTGCCCCGCTGCACTATCTGGAAATCGTTTCGGCGGTGGCACTTGGTTATCTGGTATTCGGCGATTTCCCGAATTCGCTGACATGGGTGGGCATCGTGGTGATCGTGTCGTCCGGGCTCTACGTCGTTTACCGCGAACGGGTCACGGCGCAGGCGCGGCGGGCCACGGCGGCGCTGACAACAGCGCCGTAAGTGCGGCACGCAAGTGTTTGCGCGGCACGACCACCAGCATCGCGGGCGCATCCATCCTCAGACGAACAACGCCGTCCGAGGTTTCGTTCGAGGTACCGACCTGACCGCCCGGCGCGAACTTAAGCCCGTCAATCGGCCAGCGCAGCCCCGTGCTGCGGCCGGTGACGCTGGCCAACGGAAACAACGAGAACCGGGTTTTACCGGGCAGGCTGATCTGAATGTCGGGTGGTGCCACCAACACCACATCCAGTGCGCCCACCAAAAGGCAACGGCGCGCGGGATGCCGAGCAAGCGTGTTCAGCACCGCCAGTTCGTGATCAACCCGCCCGCCCAGCACCCCCAGCGCCAGAACAAAGGGGGCCACAATGCTGCGCAGCGCCTTGTCAAAATCGGTTGTGTCCTGTTCGGCAAACGGATGCAGCGCGCCCTGCAAGGCGTTCCGCCCGGCCTCCGAGATCGAATCCATGTCGCCGATCACCGCCCCGGGCCGTTGCCCCAATGCAAGCGCGCGGTCTGCACCGCCATCTGCCGCCACAAGGCAAGGTGCCAGCGCAAGTGCC
>JBGSRQ010000243.1:0-5446 GCA_041737515.1 Rhodobacterales bacterium
TCTGTCGCGCACGATCGGCGCGGCAACGGTCGATCCGCCGCCGCCGTGTTCCACAATTGCAGCGACCGCAACCCTGGGCGCATCGAACGGGGCAAAGCCCACGAACAGCGCGTGGTCGCGCCTGATCCACGGCAGTTGCTCGTTCTTGACCACACCCCGTGCGCGTTCCGCGGCCGAAATATTGCGCACCTGACTGGTGCCGGACTTACCCGCCATCAGCATCGCAGGGTCGGCGATCGCCGATGACTTGCCGGTGCCGCGCGCGCCGTTCACCACCTCGAACATGCCGCGCTGCACCGCGGTCAGATGGGCGGCCTGCAAGCCAAGCGGCGGGGCATCGGCAATCGGCATCACGTCATTGCCGATCATATGCACAAGCCGGGGCTGAATCTGGCGGCCCGACGCGATTCGCGCTGTCATCACGGCCAGTTGCAGGGGCGAGGTCAGCACATAGCCCTGACCGATCGACGCGTTGATCGTATCGCCGATCCGCCAGGCCTGCTTGTAGCGCTCTTCCTTCCATGCCTTGTTGGGCATCACGCCATCGGTGATCGCCGACATCGGCAAGTCATGGCGCACGCCAAGACCAAGCTGGTGGCCAATCTCTGACATCTTGTCGATGCCGACCTTCTGCGCCACCTCGTAGAAATAGACATCGCAGCTTTCCGCCAGCCCCCGGCGCAGGTTCACCGACCCGTGCCCACCGCCTTTCCAGCAGTGAAAGCGCGTGCCGCCGACCTCGTAATATCCGGGGCAATGGAAGGTGGTTTCCTGCGTTATCGCACCCGCATCCAGCGCCGCAAGCGCCGTCACCATCTTGAAGGTGGACCCCGGCGGATAAGCCCCCTGCACGGCCTTGTTGGCCAGCGGGCGGTGGTCATTTTCCGTCAGCGCCGAATAATCTGCCTGCGAAATGCCCCGCACGAACAGATTGGGGTCAAACGACGGGGCCGACGCGATCGCCAGAATATCGCCGGTTTCCACATCCATCGCCACCACGGCGGCACTTTCTTCGCCCAAGCGCACCTGCGCGAAATTCTGCACTTCGGCATCAATGGTCAGGCGCATGTCCTGCCCCGGATCGCCTTCCTGCCGTTCCAGTTCGCGCATCACGCGGCCCACGGCGTTCACCTCGATGCGCTTGGCACCCGCCTTGCCACGCAACGTGCTTTCGGTCCAGCGTTCCACGCCGATCTTGCCGATCTGGAATTTCGGGATCTGCAGCAGGGGATCGGGGTCTTCGAACTCGGCCAGATCCTTTTCGCTGACCGGGCCGACATACCCCACGATATGCGCGAAATCGGTATCCAGCGGATAGGTCCGGCTTAACCCCACCTCGGGAACCACACCGGGCAGGGTGGGCGCATTCAGCGCCACCTTCGAGAAATCCTGCCAGTTCAACCGGTCGGCCACGATGATGGGCACAAAGGCGCTGCGGCGCGCGGCTTCCTTGGTGGCTTTGTCGATATCTTCGTCGGTCAGCGGCACAAGGCTGGCCAGACGGTGCAGCACAGATCCCACATCGCCGGCATCCTCACGCGTGATGACCACACGGTAATTCTGTTCGTTCCCCGCGATCAGGCGACCCTGACGATCAAGGATCAGCCCGCGCGCAGGAGGGATCAGGCGGATGTTGATGCGGTTTTCCTCGGCCAGCAGGCGGAACTGGTCGGCCTGATCAACCTGCATGTAGCGCATCCGCGTGCCCAGAATGGCAACCATCGCCGACATCGCCCCGCCCAGAAAGAGCGCGCGCCGCCCGATGATGCGGGCACTGTCTTCGCTGTCACGGGCGTTGCGTCTCACATCCGTCTCCCCAGGGCGTCGGTTTCGCCGGTTGCGGGTTTGTAGACATCAAACAGGATGCGCGACAGCCCCACGACCAGAGGATAGCAGAGAATTGAAGCCAATGTCTGCACCGCCGCAAACCCGAACTCCGGTTGCGGCAGAAACGTGATCGCAAAGATCAGACGATATGCCAGCAAAAGCGCCACCATCACCCCTGAAACCATCAGCCATTCCATCGCAAAGGCAAACTCGCGGGTCAGAACAGCGCGGTTTCGCAGGAACTCGGTCGCAATGACAACAAGGCCCGTCCACAGTCCGGGCGGGCGCATCAGCAACATATCCTCTGCCAGAACGACCGCCGCGATCAGGCCCGCAGGCAGGAAATCGGGCCGCCGCAGCCCCCAGGCCAGAATGACGCACAACAACAGGTCAGGTCCCGGCCAACTGCCGATGGGCGATCCGGTGGTCAGTTGCAACAACGCCTGTGATACCGCATCCGACCCGGTCAGCGTGCGCAACGTGAAATCAAGCCAGCCCCATGTTCCCGGCACCGTTCCAAGTGGCAGCAGCCGAAAAAAGAACAGCGCCAGTGCGACACCGATGAAGATCGCACGATACGTCCAATGCGCACGCCCCGCCGGATCAGCCATCGGACGACCCGGTCAGAGATGCAGGGGGTTCGGGGCCGAATTGTTCGCGCAAGGGCGGTGCCACCAGCCCGCCCGGATCGGTGATGGGCGCCAGCGCATGGCTGCGCAGAACGCGCAGAAACTCCAGCCGCTCATAATCCGCCGAAAGCCGCACCCGCAGACGGCGGTCTGGCCCCTGCGCCACCTGCCCCACCAGCAACCCCGCCGGAAACACTCCGCCATCGCCCGAGGTGACAACCTGATCGCCGGGGCGCACGAGATCGGGCTTTTCCAGAAATTCAAGCGGCGGGGCAGGGGTGTTGTCGCCCGATGCCAGCCCCTTTTGCCCCGATGGCTGCACGATCACCGGGATGCGGCTGTTGGAATCGGTCAGCAGGATCACCCGGCTGGTGCGTTCACCCACGCCCGAGATGCGGCCCACAAGGCCGATCCCGTCCAGCGCCGCCCAGCCGTCCTGTATCCCATCCCGTGCGCCGACATTCAGCAGCACCGATTGGCGGAAGGGCGAGCCGGAATCGACCAGCACAACCCCCGTCACATGCGTAAGGCTCGGGTCCAGCCGCACCTGATTGAATTCCAGCAGCCGCGCATTTTGCTGTCTTAGCTGCAATGCCGCTTCTTTCCACGCCTTCATCTGCTGCAACTCGCGCCGCAACTCCTGATTCTGGTCATAAAGACTGGCGTAGGATTGAAAGCTGTCGACCATTTCGGCGGCCTTGGTCACCGGCCAGAACGCCCAATCCATATTGGGCACCACCAGGTCGATCAGGGCCGACCGGAAGCGTTCCACGCGCGGGCTGTCGATGCGCCACAAAACGAAAAGACCCAGCAGCACAACCACCAGCGCGCCCACGAAAATCCGCCGGATCGGGCGGGCAAAATCCTCGGGGTTGCTGCGGTTGCTGGCCAAGATATGCCTCGCGCGCGGTCAGTCAGCTGTCGTAATCAATGACGTGGCGCAGTTGTTTTTCATATTCCAGCGCCTTTCCGGTGCCCAGTGCCACACAGTTGAGCGATTCGTTGGCGACCGAGATTGAAAGCCCGGTCTGTTCGCGCAGCGCCAGATCCAGATCGCCCAGCAACGCGCCGCCCCCGGTCAGCATGACGCCGCGATCCACGATGTCGGCGGCAAGATCGGGTGGCGTGGTTTCCAGCGCCTGCATCACCGCATCGCAGATCTGCTGCACCGGTTCGGCAAGGGCTTCGGCGACCTGCGCCTGATTGATCTCGGTTTCCTTGGGCACGCCGTTCAGCAAATCGCGGCCCCGAATGTGCAGCGACAATCCGCGTCCGTCGTCGGGCATACGGGCGGTGCCGATGCTGGTCTTGATGCGCTCGGCGGTGGATTCGCCGATCAACAGGTTCTGATGGCGACGCAGATAGCTGATGATCGCCTCATCCATCCGGTCGCCGCCGACGCGGACCGAGCGTGCGTAAACGATGTCGCCAAGGCTAAGCACCGCCACTTCGGTCGTGCCGCCGCCAATGTCCACGACCATGTTCCCGGTCGGGTCGGTGATCGGCATGCCCGCCCCGATCGCCGCCGCGATGGGTTCGGCAATCAGCCCCGCACGTCGCGCGCCCGCCGACAGAACCGACTGCCGGATCGCGCGCTTTTCCACCGGCGTGGCACCGTAAGGCACGCAGACGATGATCTTGGGTTTGCTGAATGTCGTGCGTTTGTGAACCTTGCGGATGAAATGCTTGATCATCTCCTCCGCCGTGTCGAAATCGGCAATCACTCCGTCACGCATCGGCCGGATCGCCTCGATGCTGCCCGGCGTGCGGCCCAGCATCAGCTTGGCATCCTCTCCCACCGCCAGAACCTGCTTCTTGCCGTCCTTGACATGGTAGGCCACGACCGAAGGTTCGTTCAGGACGATCCCCTTGCCGCGGACGTAAACCAGAGTATTGGCGGTGCCAAGGTCGATCGCCATGTCTGACGAAAAGAGGCCTGAGAGTATCGACATGGCGGGTTGATCCTGTTCAAAAAAGCAAAACCCGCGACTCGGGTGCAGGCCGGGGCGGGCGCCTTCTTATAGGTTTGTGACAGGCCAAGGAAAAGAGGGGTAAAGCGCCGCGTCGGCGCCGATCCGTAGGATAGGCCGGAACCGGTGCAGCGTGCAGCCCTGAAGCGCTTTCGCACAGCCTGTGGGCAGGTTCTGAATCGTCAATCCTGCAGGCTTTTGCGATCACAAATCCTGATCAAATACATTAAAATGGCAAGGTCGCTTTGCTGATGGACTTTTCGGTTGACCCCGGAGTTTCTTTTCCTTCACTGGGGATTGCGCGGGGAAAAGGGTGGCATCAGACAGGAATCTGCCGTTTTGGGCGGTGTAACCGGTGCCAGACGCTTGACAGAACCGGGGCAAGGGCGTCGTCTCATCCTGTCATGACAGATATTTCAAACCCCGCCTCCACCCCGGTCCTGAAGCCAAAGCTTCTGACCATGTTGCCCGGTTATACCCGCGCCACGGCACTGGCCGATTTGCTGGCCGGATTGTCGGTTGCGATGGTTGCCATTCCCTTGTGCATCGCCATCGCCATCGCATCCGGCGCACGCCCGCAGGACGGTTTGGTGACGGCGATCGTGGCGGGCTTTGTGATCTCGGCGCTGGGTGGCAGCCGGGTGCAGATCGGCGGGCCGACAGGTGCGTTCATCGTGGTGGTGGCGGGTATTGTCGCCACCCATGGCTACGCAGGGCTGGTCAGCGCGACGTTTCTGGCGGGGGTCATTCTGGCCGTGGCGGGCGTCCTGCGGCTGGGATCGCTGGCGCGTTTTGTGCCCGAGGCAGTGATCACCGGCTTCACCATCGGCATCGGCATCATCATTGCAACCAGCCAGATCAAGGATGTTCTGGGCCTGTCCGTCGCCCACGAACCGGCCGCCTTTCTTGAAAAGATTCCCGCTTTGTGGGCTGCGCGCGCCAGCCTGTCATTGCCCGCCCTGGCCACCGGAGCCTTCACCATCGCCCTTATCGTCGGGCTGAAGCACCTCTTGCCGCGCT
>JBGSRQ010000264.1:0-7198 GCA_041737515.1 Rhodobacterales bacterium
CGGGCCTGGGATTGGCCATCGTGCAGGAAGTGGCCCTTGCGCATGACGGGCGCATCGCGTTTTGCGATGGCGACCTGTTCGAGGTGGCGCTGGTTCTGCCGCAGGTGCGCCCGTGATCCGCGCTTTGCCCCTGTTGCTGCTTTGGGCCGGTGCAGCCTTTGCACAAGCCTCACCCGAAGCGGTCGCCGCTTATGGAAGCAAGGATGCGGCGCGGTCCATGATCATCCGGTCCTCCACCGATGTGGCGGCCCTGTCGCCGGCGCTGCAGGCGTTTTCCGTCACCCGCCCCGACATCCGGATCACCTATGAGCAATGGGGGTCGAACGATCTTTACCTGCGCGGGGAAGCCGCCTGCAAGGGCGAGGTCGCGGCGTCCGATCTGGTGATCACCTCGTCTGTGGATCAGCAAGTCAAACTGGTGAATGATGGCTGCGCGCAACCTTATGTGTCCGCGCTGACCGCCCGCCTGCCCGCCGCCGCCCGCTGGCGGGACGAGATTTTCGGTGTCACCCGCGAACCCGTGGTCATGGTCTACAACCGCGATCTTGTGGACGCCGCCGATGCCCCCCGGTCACGCTTTGATCTGATCGACCTTCTGCGCCCCGAGGGAAGCCGGTTCGCAGGCCGCATCGCCACCTATGATATCGAGGCGTCGGGTCTGGGCTATCTTCTGGCCTTTCAGGATTCGCAGACCGCAACAACCTTTGGCAGTCTGATCGAGGCGTTCGGGCGGTCCGGCGCCGTGGCGACCTGCTGTTCGGCCGAAATCATCGACGGCGTGGCCGAGGGGCGGTATCTGATCGCCTATAACGTCCTGGGCTCTTACGCCCAGGCCCGCGCCGCTCACGACCGCCGCATCGCCATCGTCGCGCCGCAGGATTACACGCTGGTGCTAAGCCGCGCCGCAATGATCCCCCGGCAGGCAGAGAACCCCGGCGATGCGGGCGCGTTCATCGACTTTCTGCTGTCGGATGCCGGGATTGCAGCGCTGACCCAGACCCGGATGATGCTGCCTTCCGGAGGCACCGACGACATGGGCCTTGGCCCTGACGACGCAGCGTCGTTGCGCCCCGTCACGCTGTCGCCAACGCTTTTGCTGGGGTTGGACCGCGCAAAAAGGGCGGGATTTCTGGAGATCTGGCGGGGCACATTTCCGAAACACTGACGCCGGACGTGCCGAAGCCCCGGACTTGATCCGGGGCCTCTTGCCGTTTCAGAACCGACGGTCGGTCAGCTGCACCCGCTCGTTCCGCCGCAGGTGTTGCATTTCATGCAGGTGCCGTTGCGGACCAGCGTGTAGTTGCCGCATTCGCCGCAGGCCTCGCCTTCATAACCCTGCATCTTGGCCTTGGTGCGGGCATCCATCGACAGGGTGCCACCGGTCAGTGCGGTTGACGCGCGAGCGGTGTCGGGGACCAGAATGTTGAGCGCTGTCAGCGGGTCAGCATCGGCCAGTGCCGTGTTGCCCATCATTGCCATGCCGCCCTGCAACACGATCAGATCCTGCGGCAGCCGCTTGCGCAGATACCCGGTAGAGCTGATCTGGCGCAGCACTTCCAGCGATTTGGAGGCCGCCGTCTCGCTGACTTCCGAGACATTCGCCTTGCCCTCGTCACTGCCACCGCCCAGATCATCGAACGACGCGCCCTGCGGTTTGACATGGGCAAGATCGGTGCGATCCAGATACGACACCGCCAGTTCGCGGAAGATGTAATCCAGGATCGAGGTCGCGTTCTTGATCGTCTCGTTGCCCTGCACCATGCCGGCGGGTTCGAACTTGGTGAAGGTGAACGCCTCCACAAACTCTTCCAGCGGCACGCCGTATTGCAGGCCCACCGATACTGCGATGGCAAAGTTGTTCATCATGGCGCGGAAGCCCGCACCTTCCTTGTGCATGTCGATGAATATCTCGCCCAGCGTGCCGTCTTTGTATTCGCCGGTGCGCAGGTAAACCTTGTGCCCGCCGACGATGGCTTTCTGGGTATAGCCCTTGCGACGTTCGGGCAGCTTTTCGCGATTGGAGCGGACGATTTCCTTGATGATCACCTTTTCGATGATCTTTTCGGCCAGCACGATTGCCTTTTCATGGTTCGTGCCGTTGGCGAAGATGTCTTCTGCCTCGTCGTCATCCTCAACCAGAGCCGAAGCCAACGGTTGCGACAGTTTCGATCCGTCGCGGTACAGCGCGTTCGCCTTGATGCCAAGGCTGTGGCTCAACTCATAGGCCGCCAAGGTTTCGCCGATGCTGGCGGTGTTGGGCATGTTGATGGTCTTGGAGATCGCGCCCGAGATGAAGGATTGTGCCGCTGCCATCATGTGGATGTGACTGTCGACCGACAGATACCGCTTGCCGGTCTTGCCGCAGGGGTTGGCGCAATCGAAGACGCTCAGGTGTTCGGCCTTCAGGAACGGCGCGCCTTCCAAAGTCATCGTGCCGCACACATGGTCATTGGCCGCATCAATCTGCGCTTTGGTAAAGCCAAGGTGGCGCAGCAGATCAAAGGTCGGATCAGCCAGCTTTTCCGCCGGAATGCCCAGCGTGCCCTTGCAGAAATCCTCGCCCAGCGTCCACTGGTTGAACACAAAGCGGATGTCGAACGCCGAGGGCAATGCGCCTTCGATCTTTTCCAGTTCGCGCGCGCCAAAACCGTGGCCAACCAGCGACGTGGTGTTGATGCCGGGGCAGTTGCCGATGGAGCCGTGACCGACGGCATGGGCGATGATCTCGGCCACTTGCGCAGTGCCGTAGCCCAGCTTTTCAAGGGCGGCCGGAACCGACTGGTTGATGATCTTGAAATAACCACCCCCCGCCAGCTTCTTGAATTTCACCAGGGCGAAATCCGGTTCGATCCCCGTTGTGTCGCAATCCATCACAAGGCCAATCGTGCCGGTCGGGGCGATGACGGTGGTTTGCGCGTTGCGATAGCCATGCGCCTCACCCAGGGTCAACGCCTCGTCCCACGCCGATTTTGCAAGGGCAACAAGGGCTTGGTCGGGACAGTTCGCGCAATCCAACGGCACGGGATTGACATTCACACCCTCGTACTCGGTCTTGGCATAAGCCGCGGCGCGGTGGTTGCGGATGACGCGCAGCATGTGGTCGCGGTTACGGGCATAGCCGTCAAACGCACCCAGTTCGCCTGCCATTTCGGCAGAAGTGGCGTAGGAAACGCCGGTCATCAGGGCCGTCAGTGCGCCACACAGGGCGCGACCTTCAACGCTGTCATAGCCAAGGCCCATGTTCATCAAGAGGCCGCCGATATTGGCATAACCAAGGCCAAGAGTGCGGAATTCGTAGGAATTCTGCGCAATCGCCTGTGACGGGAACTGCGCCATCATCACGCTGACCTCCAGTGTCACGGTCCACAGGCGGGTGGCATGGATGTAGGCTTCTGCATCAAACTTGCCGGCTGCAAAGAAGGTCAGCAGGTTCATCGAGGCAAGGTTGCAGGCGGTGTCGTCCAGAAACATGTATTCCGAACAGGGGTTTGATCCCCGGATCGCACCATCTTCCGGGCAGGTGTGCCAGGCGTTCACGGTATCGTGGAACTGGATGCCGGGGTCTGCACAGGCCCAGGCCGCATGGCCGACCTGATCCCACAGCTCTTTCGCCTTGATCGACTTGGCAACCTTGCCATCGGTGCGCCGGATCAGGGCCCAGTCGGCATCGGCTTTCACCGCATCAAGAAACGCATCCGTGACCCGGACCGAGTTGTTGGAATTCTGGCCGGAAACGGAAATGTAGGCTTCGGAGTCCCAATCGGTGTCGTAGGTCGGGAATTCGATGCTGGCAAAACCCTGACGCGCATACTGCAGCACGCGGTTGATATAGGTTTCGGGGATCATCACGCGCTTGGCCGACCGGATCGCAGCTTTCAGCGCGTCGTTCCTGGTTGCATCCGTGGCGTCGGCAATGGAGCCGTCCCAGCCGCGGATCGCACCGAAAATCTCGTTCAGTTTCGCCTCGTGCATCTTGGAGCCGGCAACCAGCGACGCAACCTTCTGCTCCTCGATGACCTTCCAGTTGATGAATGCCTCGATATCGGGGTGATCCATGTCGCAGATCACCATCTTGGCCGCACGCCGCGTCGTGCCGCCAGATTTGATCGCACCCGCCGCGCGGTCGCCGATTTTCAGAAAGCCCATCAGGCCCGACGACTTGCCGCCGCCCGACAGCTTTTCACCCTCGCCGCGCAGGGATGAAAAGTTGGTGCCGGTGCCCGAGCCGTATTTGAACAGACGGGCTTCGCGGACCCACAGATCCATGATGCCGCCGTCGCCGACCAGATCATCCTTGACCGACTGGATGAAGCACGCGTGCGGCTGGGGGTGTTCATAGGCGCTGTCGGATTTCGTCAGCGTCTTGGTGAAGTGATCGACATAATAGTGGCCCTGCGACGGTCCGTCGATACCGTAGGCCCAGTGCAGGCCGGTGTTGAACCACTGCGGGCTGTTGGGCGCGGCCATCTGGCGGGCCAGCATGAAGCGCATTTCGTCATAATAGGCGCGGGCGTCCGCTTCGGATGTGAAGTAGCCACCCTTCCAGCCCCAATAGCACCAGGCTCCGGCCAGACGGTCGAACACCTGCTTGGCTGAAGTTTCGCCCACAATGCGTTGATCTTGCGGCAGTTTATCCAAAGCGGCGGTGTCAGGAACCGAGCGCCACAGAAATTCCGGCATCCCCTTTTCCTTGACCTTCTTCAGAACCGCCGGAACACCCGCCTTGCGGAAATATTTCTGCGCCAGAACGTCGGAGGCAACCTGGCTCCAGCCTTCGGGCACTTCGACCGCCTCGTTGCGGAAGACGATCGTGCCGTCCGGATTGCGAATCTCGGATGTGGTGGTTGCAAAAGGAATGGCACCGTAAGCGCCCGTTTCTGCCGTCGTGAATTTCCGCTCGATCTTCATCAGTTGCCCCTCGCTCCGTTTTTTCTGGCGGGCCCACGCCCGAAACCGCTGCATTTTCGTGACCGTTTGTTCGGGCGACAGTTCACAGCCCCTGACTGCAACAGCAGACAAGGCCAAAACGCTGCAAAGCATCCCGGATGGTTCTTCCGTTTTCCCCTCTTGGCGTCCACTATATGTAGTGGTTAGCCCGGTCACTGGAACAAACTGTCGTAGTTTTTATCGCCGATCAACGAGATTATTACGATTTAGAAACAATTTTCTGCTTGACCCGGCATGATGCCGCCCGACCCCTTCGGCTGTGGACGAATCCGTTTTCTACCTCTGGCTGTGGACGAAACGGGGGATAATCCGGGTATCGACCAAGGGTCTTTTCGGATTTTCGCAACTTTTGACGCTACTTGGGGCAAACCCCTTCAGTGGCGTCTTAAATGCCGATCTTGGGGTAAAGCGCGCCGTCGTGCGGACGCGCGCGCGATCTGGCCCTGACCCGAGGTCATTCAGGTGTGGCAAAGATGCCAAGAGCCAACCCCTATATCTTGCGGTTGATCAGAATGATTCCCACTGCCACCAGTGTGGCCGCCCCGATCACACCCCAGCCGACCTGTTCCCCCATCACTGCCCAACCCAACACAATGCCCATGATCGGTGTTACAAATGAAAACGTCGCCACCGTGCTTGCGGGATAGACCGACAGCATCCAGAGCCACGCGACAAACCCGCCCGACACCACCACCGCCGCTTGAAAAAGCAGGATCCACAGATGCACCGCCTGCAGATCGCGGATCTGCGGGCCGAACAGAAATGACGCCGCGATCAGGATCGGGGCCGAGATCAAGACCATCCAGAACAACTGCGCCTCGGGCCCTGCGCGCACCATGGCCGACCCGCGCGCCATGAAGGCCGTCCCCGCCCAGCAGAACGCACCCAGAAGGGCCAGCAAATCGCCTTCAAGACTTGCAGCCCCGGCGTCATTGCCGCGATTCAAGAGCGCCCAGCAGGTGCCGGCAAAGGCCAGCACCAGACCCAGCACGCGAATTGGCGTCAGCCGCTCTCCCGGCAGGCCGACATGGGCCATCAGCGCGAACCACACCGGCATCGAATAGAAGATGATCGAGGTGCGGCTGACCGTCGTCAGGTCAAGCGCCAGAAACAGGCACAGAAATTCCAGCGCAAACACCGAGCCCATGATAAACGCCGCCAGTCGCGTTCCGGGCAAAAGCCGCAGCGACCTGCCCCGTGCCAGAAGCCACGCGCCGACAAACACCGCCGCCATGGCAGACCGCACCCCGGCGGAAAAGGCAGGCTGCATGCCCTGCCCCAGAATCTTGACCGTCACCTGATTGACCGCAAGCAGAAGGCTGATCGCCATCAGAATGGCAAACCCCGTGACATCCAGCCTGTCCTTGCGCACATTCGCCCCCATTGTCTGACGCGCGACCGTCTGTCGGCGGCCCACAACTGTCAAGGCAGCCCGCAAAAAGGGTGGAGCCTGCGCGCAGGATGCCGTAAATGCCGCTTGAACTGCCGGAGGTGCCCATGTCTGATCCGATCATCGCGCGCTGCGAGGCAAAGGGCCTGCGCATGACAGATCAGCGCCGCATCGTGGCCCGCGTCATCGGGGCAGCCGACGATCACCCGGATGTCGAAGACCTTTATACCCGCGCCAGTGCCATCGACCCGAAAATCTCGATCGCGACCGTCTACCGCACCGTCAAGCTGTTTGAGGAGGCGGGAATTCTGGACCGGCTGGAATTCGGCGACGGGCGCGCTCGCTACGAGGATGCCGAACGCGATCACCACGACCACCTGATCGACATGCATTCGGGCGAGGTGATCGAATTTGTCGACCCCGAGATTGAGGCGTTGCAGGAAAAGATCGCGGCGCGGCTTGGCTATCGTCTGATCGGGCACCGGCTGGAGCTTTACGCCGTTCCGACCACAAAGGGATAGGCGATGGATAATCTGCGCGGCGCTGTGCTGATGGTCGCCGCGATGGCGGGGTTCGCGCTTGAAGACGTGTTCATCAAGCTGGCTGCCGCGGGTGGCGGGGGGCTGGGCACCGGGCAGATACTGCTGATGATCGCCCTTGTCGGCTGCCCGTTCTTTGCCGCTGTGGCAAAGGCGCAGGGCGACCGCGTGATCACCCGCGACGCTGTGCACCCCGCGATGATCTGGCGCAATCTGGGCGAGGTGGTGGGCACTATCGGTTTTACAACCGCAATCACCCAGACGCCGCTTTCCAGCGCATCGGCCATCGCACAGGCGATGCCACTGGCGGTGACGTTCGGCG
>JBGSRQ010000295.1:0-5513 GCA_041737515.1 Rhodobacterales bacterium
AGAAAGGGCTGCACCAGTGCAAAGACGCTGTTCGCGCCAACGCCCGGCACGTCACCCGCTCGGCGCGACGGCACCACGCGCACAGGCCCGATACCAAGCGCCGCCAGCAACGCAAGCATCTGATCTTCCACAACATCCGGCAAGGCGCCCACAATCAGCAATTCGCGCGCATCCGATTTCGGCAGTGTCGGGATCAGTGCGGCAAGGCAGGCATCCTCGCCTTGTGTGAAGGTCGTCTCGATGCCGGAGCCGGAGAAGTTCACGCAGTTCACCCGGTCGCCGTGCTGTTCGTTGATCCGTTCCGCCGCGCGGGCGATATCCAGCTTGATGACTTCGGACGGGCAAGAGCCGACAAGGAACAGCCGCTTGATATCGGGGCGGCGGGCCAGCAGGCGGGCAACCTCGCGGTCGAGTTCGGTGTTGGCATCGGCCAGACCTGCCAGATCCTTTTCCTCAAGAATGGCGGTGCCGAAGCGCGGTTCGGCAAAGATCATCACACCCGCCGCCGATTGCAGCAGATGCGCGCAGGTGCGCGACCCCACGACCAGAAAGAACGCATCCTGCATCTTGCGGTGCAACCAGATGATTCCCGTCAGCCCGCAGAACACCTCGCGCTGGCCACGTTCCTTGAGAACGGGCACGTCACGGCAACCTGCCGTGGGGGCCATGGTCGGGGCTGTGGCGGGCGCGCTCATGCCTGCATCCCGGTGGCTTGCGCCTGCAACCGTGCCATGCGCAGTTTCCAGATGAATTGCGCAGCGTTCACCGCATAGGCTGTGTAGGCCGCAAGCGCCAGCAACATCAACGCGTTGGGCGATAAAGCTGACGCAAAAAGCGCGTAGACATAGGCGCTGTGCAACCCGATCACCAGAAAGCTGAACACGTCCTCCCAGAAGAAGGCGGGGGCGAACAGATATTGGCCAAAGACTTCCTTCTCCCAGATCGCGCCGGTAATCATGATTGTGTAAAGGAACCCGGTCTTGACCAGAATCGAGGCTGTCGCGGCCCCGTAGCCTGCGCCCGTTGCCATGAAACGGACCATCAGTATCAGCGAGATCGCAAAGACCAGAAACTGCGCAGGCGCAAGAAATCCCTGCACAATCGTCCACCGCGACGCATCCCGCCGCAGCCTTTGGGCCGGGGTGTAGAGCTGATATCTGCGGCTTGTATTTGCGTCGGTGTGCGACATTTTTAGGCTTTCAAGAGCGCTGTTCTGACCCGAGATTAGAACCGGCAACCGGAAAGTGTCAACTGAAACTTACAGGTTGAGGTTGACACATGGGTGGAGAATAATTGTCCTGCCTCAATCATGATCGCGCGGTTGGAACAGAATAAATTTTGCGATTACATATGGTTAAGATTTTTTCTTCCTTTTCCCCCAGTCGAAAGTGTCAATTATCTTTGACATTTTTTCTTTGCTGACAGAGAGTTTTGATTGAGAGGATGCTCGAACGGCCGCAGAAAGGCCGGATGCGCCGCTCAAAGAGTTCTCCGTGGAGGGACGGAAAATGCAAATGAATCAAATGGGATCACCGATACCGCACGCTCTTGGCGAAGCGGACGGGGTGATCAATTTCGCAGCGCAAGTTGTGGCGATGCTGGCGGCGCGGGGTGGCAAGGCCGACTCGGAACCGCGCGCTGATCTGCTGGATGCACTGATCGCCGCTATCGTTCTGGGGGAACAGCCCAGGCTTGAAGAGGTGCTGCGCGAGTTGAGACGGCAGCGCATCTCTGTCGAAGTGCTGGCTGATGTCTATATCCCCGCCGCAGCCCGCAAGATGGGCGACGCGTGGACGTCGGATGACCTCAGCTTCGCCGATGTCACCATGGCGGCTGCCCGGCTGCAGGTGATCTTGCGCGAAATTGGCGCGGCCTGGGTCGCTGATGGCGGGGCGATTGCGGACGGCGGGTCGGTTCTGATGGTCGTGCCCGACCGCGAACAGCACACGCTGGGGGCGATGGTGGCCCTTGGTCAGTTGCGCCGAATGGGCATTTCGGTCTGTCTGCGGTTCTGGCCGGATCGTCAGGAGTTGCGCAACTTGTTGACGATGCGCCATTTTGACGGAATGTTCGTTTCGATCGCGAACCGGGAAAAGCTTGAAGTGTCATCCGTTCTGGTTCATGCAGTGCGCGAGTTTGGCCCGGCTGGCCTGCCGATAGTCGTGGGTGGGGCGATCATGGAGCACGGCGGCGATGTTGTGACCCAAACCGGAGCAGACGCTGCCACAGACGATATTCATGTTGCCCTTCAGGCCTGCGGTCTGGTGTATGAGGGCAAAAAAGCGTCGCGATTGCGCGCATAGATCGCCCCTGTCCTGTTTGGCAGGTAAGAGGCACAGCATATGGTTCCGATTTTGAAGACCAAGGGTACGACGATCCTGAACGGCGGCTCCATGCCGCTGATTTCGCCTGACCTGCTATCCGAAATCATCTCGACGGCTGCCGATATTGCGCTGATCGTCAGCCGGGCGGGCGTTGTTGTGTCTGTTCTGATCAACCCGCACCATCGGTCGTTTGGTCAACTGGATTGGGTGGGGCGCAACATCCGCGATGTGCTGACGTCTGAAAGCTATCCGAAATTCGAGGCGCGCGTCGGGCAGCTGCTGGCTGCGCAGACCGCCTCCACGCTGTCGGTCGAGGTGAACCACGCCGATCAGACGATCTGGGAATTTCCGGTGCGGTATTCGTTGCATCACCTGCGGGCGGACGATTCCATCATGATGCTGGGCCGCGATCTGCGTCCGATTGCCGAAATGCAGCAAAAGCTGGTGTCGGCCCAGATGGCGCTGGAGCGGGACTATGAATCCCAGCGCGAGATGGATACCCGTTACCGCGTGCTGATGGAGATGACGCGCGATGCCATCGTGCTTGTTTCGATGGGCAGCGGGCGGATCACCGATCTGAACGCCGCCGCAGCCCAGATGATGGGCGGGTCGCGCCACGATCTGTTGGGTTCTGCCATCGCGCAAGAGTTCGAGGGGCGGCGGCGGGGCGAGTTTCTGGAAAGCATGGCCAATCTTGCCGTTGCCGATACTGCGGCCCCGGTTGAATTGCAGGCGCGCCGCTCGCAACAGCGTTTGGTCGTCGTGCCGATGATTTTCCGCGCTGCGGGCGAGCGGCTGTTGCTGTGCCGTCTGGAAAGCCCGGCACAGACCAAGGGGTTTGTCGATGAGTTGGGCGACAATCTGAACCGTCTGTATCATGATGGCATCGACAGCATCGTGTTCACCGACCGTGACGGCATCATCCGCAACGCCAACGAGGCCTTCCTGAACCTGACCGACTCGCCCAATCAGGCGGCCGTGCGCGGCAAGTCGATGGCCGATTACCTGGCGCGCGGCATGGTCGATCTGAAGGTGCTGATCGACAATGCGCGCCGTGCCGGTCACATGAGGATGTATGCGACCAAGCTGACGACGGCCTTTGCGGGCCAGATTGCGACAGAGATTTCTGCCGCATGGCTGAATGACCGTCCGCATCCGATCCTGGGTCTGGTGTTCCGCGATGCCAGCCGCGCCGATGCCCTGCGCCGCCCCGGATTCGCTACTTCGCCCGAAGGGGCGAATTCGGTGATGGAGCTGGTAGGTTCATCGACCCTGAAGGATATCGTGGCAGAAACCACCGACGTGGTTGAAAAGATGTGCATCGAAACAGCGGTGGAACTGACGCGCAACAACCGAGTTGCGGCGGCCGAAATGCTGGGCCTGTCGCGCCAGTCGCTGTATGTCAAATTGCGCAAATACGGGCTTATGGCGAACGATTCCGAATAACACCCATTCGCGCGGCGCTGTGCCGAAAACACTTGCCCGACTCGAAGTTGTAATGTTTAGTTGACACATGACTGTCAATTTATCCATACACGCCTCGCCCTGGCCGCAACCCCGCGCGATGCTGACGCTGATCAAGCCGATCACTTGGTTCCCGCCGATGTGGGCTTACCTGTGCGGCGTGGTGTCGGCAGGCGGGTCTTTCACCGAAAACTGGGCAATGGTTCTCGTTGGCGTGATCCTGGCCGGACCAGTGGTCTGCGGCATGTCTCAGGCCGCGAATGACTGGTGCGACCGCCATGTCGATGCGGTGAACGAGCCGCACCGCCCGATCCCCTCGGGCCGCATACCGGGGCGCTGGGGGCTATGGATCGCGCTTGCAATGTCGGTCCTGTCGCTGGCTCTGGGTTGGACCTTGGGGCCCTGGGGTTTTGGCGCGACCGTCTTTGGCGTGCTGGCCGCCTGGGCCTATTCTGCAGAACCTGTGCGGCTGAAGCGGTCGGGGTGGTGGGGGCCGGGCCTTGTTGGTCTGTGTTATGAGGGGCTGCCGTGGTTCACGGGGGCCGCCGTTCTGACTGCTGGCGCACCAGGGATGGAGGTGGTGATCATCGCCGCCCTTTACGCGTTTGGTGCGCATGGCATCATGACACTGAACGATTTCAAGGCGTTGGAGGGCGACCGCCAGCACGGCGTGCGTTCGCTACCGGTGACGCTTGGCCCTGAAGTGGCAGCAAGGATCGCTTGTGTGGTGATGGCGATGGCACAGGTGCTGGTGATTGCGCTGTTGCTGATCTGGGGCAAGCCCTACTACGCTTTGGCGATCACCGGCGTGCTCTTGGGCCAGTTTGCCGCCATGCGGGTTATGCTGCGTGACCCCAAGTCGAAGGCGCCTTGGTATAACGGCACAGGCGTTCTGCTTTACATCACCGGCATGCTGATCGCGGCCTTTGCGTTGCGCGGACTGGGGGCTGTGTGATGCTGGGATGGGGCGCGATCTTCCGTCTTGGTCTGGTGCAGACCTGTCTTGGCGCAATTGTGGTGCTGACCACCTCGACCCTGAACCGGCTGATGGTGGTGGAACTGGCCTTGCCCGCGGTGCTGCCCGGCGCTCTGGTCGCCTTGCACTACGGTATTCAGATCACGCGGCCCAACTGGGGCCACCGCTCTGACGCAGGCGGCAACCGCACCCGGTTCATTCTGGGCGGCATGGCGGCGCTGGCTGCTGGCGGCCTTGGCGCGGCTTTGGGCGTTGTGCTGATCGGCACGGCACCCCTGGCGGGGCTTTTGCTGTCGATCGCGGCTTATGCGCTGATCGGGGTTGGGGTGGGGGCTTCGGGAACGTCGCTTCTGGCGCTGCTTGCGACCCACACTGACCCGCGTCGCCGTGCTGCTGCTGCAACAATCACATGGCTGATGATGATTGCGGGCATAGCGGTGACGGCGGGCACCAGCGGGCATTTCCTTGACCCCTATACCCCCGCGCGATTGCTGGAGGTTGTGGGCGTCGTCGCCATCGGCGCCTTGGTCCTGACCACACTTGCCGTCTGGGGGATCGAGCGGCGCCTGCCACAGTGCGCCGCCGTAGCGCGCGGCGTGCCCTTCATGGACGCCCTGCGCGGCGTCTGGGCCGAACCCGAGGCGCGCAGCTTCACCCTTTTCGTCTTTCTGTCGATGACGGCCTATTTCATGCAGGAACTGATCCTTGAACCCTATGCGGGTCTGGTGTTTCACCTGACGCCCGGCCAG
>JBGSRQ010000298.1:0-3119 GCA_041737515.1 Rhodobacterales bacterium
GCGGCCACATAGGGCACATCCAGTGCTGCCAGTGCCGCAACCGCCGCCGGGCTGTCGTTATAGGCCGGGCCACCAACAAGGCTGAACCCGGTCAGCGACACCATCGCATCGACCCGCGCACCCGTCGCATCGCGCAAGTAGGCGTCAATCGCGGGCCGCCCGTCCAGTCCACCCGCAAAGGCGGGAACCACGGCATATCCCTTGGCCTCGAACGCCGCAATGACCGCATCGTAATGCGCGCAATCGTTCGACAGCACATAGCTGCGCAAGATCAACAGGCCGATGGTTCCCTTGGCCCCGGCAGGGCGCGGCAGGTCGGATTTCACCGTAGTGATCCGCTGTGGCAGGGCAGGGTGGTAAAGCCCCACATCGGGGTAATCAATCGGCGCTGCAGCTTTGACGCCCACCCAGTTCTTGCGGCTGGAATAGCGCGAGATCAGAAAGCGGATCATCTGCTCGATATTGTCGTCCGACCCGCCAAGCCAGTATTGCATGCTCAGGAACCATGCGCGCATGTCCTGCGCCTTGCCCGGAATAAAGCGCAGGATCTTCGGCAGACGGCGCAGCATCGCCATCTGCTTGGCACCCGAACTGCCCGACGGCCCCTTGGTGCCGCGCAGCTTTTTCAGGAACGCCATCGCACCCGAGGCGGGCCTGGACATGTCCAGATCGCCCATCCGGGTCAGCGCCACGATCTGTGGATCGGCGATCACGCCGACAAATGCATCGCAGCGCGCGCGAGCGGCCTGCAGATTGGGCAGGATCGCGGTGATGTGTTCCTCGATGAAGAGAAGGTTCGCGATAACCATGTCGGCGCTGTCAACGGCGGCCCGTGCGGCCTCCAGCGCGTGCGCGTTTTCCGACCATTCTGCGGCGGCATGCACCGAAACCGTCAGCCCCGGAAACGCCTTGGCCAACCGTGGCGTGATCCGTGCGGCAGGGCCTGCGGCATGTGCATCCAGCGTGACGATCACGATGTTATAGGCGGCAACGAAGGCTGGCTCAGCGCGCATAATGTGCTTTTGCCTCATACAGGGTTTCCACGCTGATCGACGACACACCACGCTCGGCGGCGAACCTTTCGGTGTTCCGCCGCGCTTTGCCACGCACAAAGAACGGGATCTTCTTCAACTCGCGCTCGGCATCCGACAACCAGATGACGTTGCCCGCTTCTGCCGTTTCCGGCTTTTTCTGTTCACAAGTATCCTCGGGGGTCTGGGGGCCGACAGCCCCCAGCGCTTCCACCTGAACCGTCTTGTGGCCACCGTGATGGCTGGCCCCGGCAGCGTCATGAAACTCGAAATCCTCACGGAACATGGTCAGAAGATGCTCTTCCAGACCCATGACCAAGGGATGCACCCAGGTGTCAAAGATCACATTCGCGCCTTCGAACCCCATCTGCGGCGAAAACCGCGCGGGAAAGTCCTGCACATGCACGGGCGAGGAGATCACCGCGCAAGGGATGCCCAGACGCTTGGCGATGTGACGCTCCATCTGGGTGCCAAGGATCAGTTCGGGGGCCAGGGCTTCTATCGCAGCCTCGACCTCCAGATAATCGTCGGTGATCAGTGCCTCCAGCCCGAAGCTTTGTGCAAAGGCGCGCAGGGGCCTCGCAAATTCGCGGTTGAAACAGCCCATGCCCACAACCTCGAACCCGATCTCGTCGCGCGCGATGCGGGCGGCGGCCATCACATGCGTCGCGTCACCGAACAGGAACACGCGCTTGCCGGTCAGATAGGTGCTGTCAACCGACGCGCTCCACCACGGCTGGCGCAGGCGGGTTTCATCGGCCCGAACGGGCAGGCCCGACAGCGCGGATACTTCGGCAAGGAAATCGCGGGTCGCACCCACGCCGATCGGCACGATCTTCGTATAGGGCTGGCCCAGCGTCTTTTCGCAATAGCGCGCGGCGGATTCGCCGGTTTCGGGATAGAGCAGCACGTTGAAATGCGCCGCCCCCATCCGGGCGATGTCGGCGGGGCAGGACCCCATCGGGGCGCAGACGTTCACGGCAATGCCCATATCGTCCAGCAAGGCGGTGATTTCCGCAATGTCGTCGCGGTGCCGGAACCCCAGCGCCGTCGCCCCCAGAAGGTTGCACGACACATGCGCGGTGCGGGCCTGCGGCTTTGCAAGCACGCGCACGATCTGCAGGAAGGTCTCATCCGCGCCGAAGTTTTCCTTGCGCTGATAGCTGGGCAGATCCAGCGGAATGACCGGCACCGGCAGGCCCATTGAACCCGCAAGCCCACCCGGATTGTCCTGAATAAGCTCGGCGGTGCAGGACGCGCCAACGATGATCGCCTGCGGCTGGAACCGGTCATAGGCATCCTGACAGGCCGATTTGAACAGCCCGGCCGTATCTGCACCCAGATCGCGCGCCTGAAAGGTGGTATAGCTGACCGGCGGGCGCGCGTTGCGACGCTCGATCATGGTGAACAGAAGGTCGGCGTAGGTGTCGCCCTGCGGCGCGTGCAGAACGTAGTGCAGTCCGGTCATGCCGGTTGCCACGCGCATCGCACCCACATGGGGCGGGCCTTCATATGTCCAAAGTGTCAGCTTCATTCTGCTGCCTCCAGCCGGTTCGGCATCTGACGCAGCATCGCGGCGCGGCGGATCGGGCGGGCAAAGAGGGAGGCGAGGTCCCCCGCCTGTTCATAGAAATGCACGGGCGTGAACACCAACTCGATGGCCCATTTCGTGGTCAGCCCCTCGGCCTCCAGCGGGTTGGCAAGGCCAAGGCCGCACACGGTCAGATCGGCGCGGGCCTTGCGGGCCCGGTCCAGTTGCAGATCGACATCCTGACCTTCGGAAAAGACCGGGCCTTGCTCGATCAGATCAAGGTCGGGGCCAACCAGATCGCGGTGCAGATAGGGTGTGCCGATCTCCAGGGCGCGCATGCCACATTCGCGGGTCAGAAAGCGCGCAAGCGGCGGCTCCAACTGGCTGTCGGGAAAGAAGAAAACCGATTTCCCGCGCAGCGTTTCAGTCGCGGCCGCGATGGCTTTCAGCGCACGGGCGCGGGGGGCGGCGGTGGCGGCCTCGAACACGGTATCCGTCACGCCGAACTCATCGGCAATCGCGCGCAGCCAGGCGGTTGTGCCCTGCTCGCCAAAGGG
>JBGSRQ010000315.1:0-59004 GCA_041737515.1 Rhodobacterales bacterium
ACGGCATAATCGACGCTGATCAGGCTGCCGCAGCGTTGCGCGAAATCGTGCCCCGGGTGCGTCGCCCGGTTCCGCAACTGGCCCCGCATCTGACCGATCGGGTGACGCTGGCCGAGCCATTGACGCGTCGCCACGAGCTGACGCTGGACGCCAGCCTGCAAGCCCGGATCGAGGCTTTGGCGCGAGAGGTCGTAGTAGGCAAGGGTGATCGTTTGCAGGTGGCGATTGTAGTGGCCGATCACCGCGCGGGCGAGATCCTCGCCTCGGTCGGATCAGCCGCCTATCAAGCGGATCGCAGGCTTGGGTTCATTGATATGACCACGGCGCTGCGCAGCCCCGGATCAACGCTGAAGCCGCTGGTGTATGGGTTGGCGTTTGATGAGGGGCTGGCCCATCCCGAAACTCTCATGGAAGACGTCCCGACAACATTCGGCACCTACGCGCCGCAGAATTTCGACAAGCATTTTCGGGGCACGATCCGGGTGCGCGAAGCGTTGCAGCAATCGCTGAACATTCCCGTGGTTGTGCTGACCGATGCCATGGGCCCCGCCAAACTGCTGACCGGGATGCACCGCGCCGGGATGCGGGCTGAATTTCCGGGCGGCAAACCGGGGCTGGCGCTGGCACTTGGCGGCGTGGGTGTGACGCTGCTGGATATGGTGCAGCTCTATGCGGCAATCGCTCGTGGTGGTGTGGCCCTGCCGTTGCGCCATTCCGGCGAAACCGCCGAAGGCCAGCGAGTGATGTCATCGGTTGCCGCCTGGGAGGTGGGTGACATTCTGTCGGGTCTTGCTCCGCCCCCGGGTTCACCGCCCAACCGTCTGGCCTACAAGACCGGCACCAGTTACGGGAACCGCGATACCTGGGCGATCGGGTATGACGGGCGTCATGTGATCGGCATCTGGATGGGTCGCGCGGATGGCACGCCGGTTCCGGGAGCGTTCGGAGCGGCACTCGCGGCCCCTGTGCTGTTTCAGGCGTTCGGGCGGTTGTCGGGAGATCTGGTTCCACAACCCCCTGCCCCTCCGGCGACGCTTCTGGTGTCTAATGCGCAACTTCCGGCCCCCCTGCGAAAATTCCGGTCGCGCAACGCCGCATTTGCACAAGCGCCGGATGCGCCCGCGGTGGCATTTCCCCCGGATGGTGCGGAGGTGGAGTTGCTGAGCGGTGCGTTGATGGTGCGGGTGAAGGGTGGTGTTGCACCCTTTACATGGCTTGCTGACGGCGTTCCTGTGGCGATCGGATTAAGCAGTGCCGAAACAGTTCTAACCCTGCCCGGAACCGGTTTTGTGACGCTTTCGGTCATAGATGCCGCAGGACGCTCTGCCCGCAGCGGGGTGCGCTTGCGATGAGTTCTGGCGGTTCGTGTGGCGATGGCAGAGTGAGTATTTTTGCAAAGATGAAGCCCGCGTCAGAGTCGTTCTATCGCGAGTGCGATGCCCTGACCGCCGCCGATGCACATCGTGATCAGGGCGCGGCGGCCCCCGGTACGGTCAAGCTCATACATCGCCTTGATGGCGAGGATTGCCCCCGTGGCCCCAACGGGATGCCCCAGCGCAATCGCTCCACCGTTCGGATTGACTCGAGCAGGATCGAAGTTCAGCTCCTTTGAGATGGCCAGCGCCTGCGATGCAAACGCCTCATTCGATTCGATCACCTCGAAATCGACAGCGGTCAGGCCAGTTCGGACGAGCAGGGCCTGAACAGCCGGGATCGGACCGATGCCCATGACTTGCGGGCGCACCCCGGCATGGGCATAGCCCAAGATGCGGAACCGGGGTTTCAGACCAGCCGCTTGTGCAGCATCAGCACGCGCCAGAACCAGCGCCGCAGCCCCATCGTTGATGCCGGAGGCGTTGCCCGCAGTGACCGTCCCATCTTTCTGAAAGACAGGACGCAGTCCCGCCAGAGCCTCCAGGGTGCTGGATTTGGGGTGTTCGTCCACTTCGAAATGCACGGCACCCTTGCGCGTTGTTACCTCGACCGGTGTGATCTGGCTGCGAAACCGGCCTTCCGACAAGGCCCGCGCCGCCCGGATCTGGCTTTGCAGGGCAAAGTAATCCTGATCTGCGCGGCTGATCCCGTGTTCCGCCGCCACGTTCTCGGCAGTGACGCCCATGTGGCCGGTGCCAAACGGGCAGGTCAGCGCGCCTGTCATCATGTCGACCGCTTTCGTATCGCCCATCTTCTGGCCAAAACGCGCGGCGGGCAGGGTATGGGGCGAGCGGCTCATGCATTCCGCGCCACCCGCCAAGGCAAAATCGGCATCCCCCAGCATCAGTGCCTGCGCCGCAGACACGATTGCCTGCACGCCCGACCCGCAAAGCCGGTTCACGTTCATGGCGGGCACTGTCTCGGGCACACCCGCCTTCATCGCTGAGACGCGTGCCAGATACATGTCACGCGGCTCTGTGTTGATGACATGCCCAAAAACCGTGTGGCCGATCCGGTCCGGCGAGACGCCCGACCGCTCCAGCGATGCTTTTGCCACAATCGCGGCCAGATCAATCGGTGGAACCGCCGACAGTGACCCGCCAAAGGAGCCGATCGCCGTGCGCGCTCCGGAAAGTATGACGATATCGGTCATTCAGTGATCCTTTGCGCTCTGCTGGGATTCAGGATGGCTTCAGCCCCGCTCGTAATCAAGAGGTGCGAGGATGGACGGAACGCAACGGAATGCGGCCCTGATCGGTCAGATGATAGATCTGATCGCCGTCGATCAACACCGTGCTCAGCGGCCCACCATAGGCCGCACCCGAATCTATGTTCAGCCGATTTCCATAGTGGGTCGGCGCGTCGATGGCGGTGTGACCATGCACGATCAGTGCGCCATGATCGCGCATGTCGCTCAGAAACGGTTCACGGATCCAGACAAGATCGGTTTCCACCTGATCCTCAAGTCGGACGCCGGGGCGAATTCCGGCATGCACGAACACCGCGCTGCCGCGACGATACATGGTCGGCAGCGCGTTGACATAGTCGCGATGCATTTGCGGAACAGCGGCGATGGCATCATTGTAAACATCGCGCAAAGGGCGGTCCGCTGCCGAGCGCACACCATAGGATTTGAGCGTGGCTGCACCCCCGAGCCGCGGGTTCAGCCAGCTGAGATCGGGCCGCAGACCGATGTCATGCGCGGCGATATCGGTCAGGTACAGCGCGAACATCCGGTCGTGATTGCCCTTCAATACCACCCAACTTTCGCCCGCCATCTGCCCCTGCATCAGATGGTCGACCACGCCACGGCTGTCGGGGCCGCGATCCACAAGGTCGCCGACATGCACAATCGGGCCGTTCACATGGTATTGTGAACGATCCTTCGCAATGCGCAGATGTGCGGCCATCAAAAGGTCAAGATGGCCATGAATATCACCGATGGCATAGGTCTGCATGGTTCAGGCCCTCATGAATCGCGAGCCGGCCGGGTTGATGTGCCCCAAGCGCTTCATCGTTTTCTGCGCCTGATCCCGAATGCTACGCAACGTCAAACTCCAGCGGTTTGACCTGCTGAAACATTCCGGTCGATTCCAGCGTTTCCACGACCTTCGGATCAATCTTCTGATCAAGATACAAAATCGCAATTGCCTCTTTTGCTGCCCCCGCACGGCCAAGGGTAAAGTTAGCGATGTTGACGCCGTTCTTGCCCATCGTCATTCCCAAAAGACCGATTATCCCGGGAACATCGTCGTTTGTCGTGTAAAGCATGTGTTGACCGATTTCGGCATCAATGTTGATACCCTTGATCTGTATGAAGCGCGGTTTTCCGTCCGAGAAACAAGTGCCCGCAATGGATCGCTCACGTTGTTCCGTAACAACAGTCAGTTTGATGAAAGCATCAAATACCCCGGTCTTTTCCTGCCGCGTGGTCGATATCTGGATGCCGCGTTCCTTGGCGACAATCGGGGCAGAAACCATATTCACATCAGGATTGGTCGCCTTCATGATGCCTGCGATGGTCGCGCAATTCAGCGCGGCCAGATTCATGTTCGCAACCGTGCCGTCATACAGCACGTTGATCGCGGTGATAGGTTCGTCGGTCATCTGGCCGACAAACGCGCCAAGATGCCCGGCCAGTTTAAGCCACGGCCCCATGATCGCTGCTTCTTCCGCCGTGACCGAAGGCATGTTCAGAGCATTCTGGACAGCGCCGGTCAACAAATAGTCCGACATCTGTTCCGCGACCTGCAAAGCTACGTTTTCCTGCGCTTCAGTCGTCGCAGCGCCCAGATGCGGGGTCACAACAACGCCGGGCAGGTTGAACAGCGGGCTTTCCTTCGCCGGTTCGACCGTGAATACGTCAAAGGCCGCACCCGCAACATGACCGGAAGTGATCGCTGCTGCCAGCGCCGCTTCATCGACCAGCCCTCCGCGCGCGCAATTGATGATCCTGACACCCGGCTTGCACAGGGCGATGTTTTCAGCCCCCAGGATGTTCCTGGTCTTTTCAGTCAGCGGAACATGTAGAGTGATGAAATCGGCACGCGCCAAAAGGTCTTCCAGTTCAACCTTCGTCACGCCCAGCTGCAGCGCGCGTTCCTCCGAGAGGAACGGGTCGTAGGCGACAACTTTCATATGCAAACCGAGCGCTCGTTCACAAACAATACCGCCGATGTTTCCGGCACCAATGACACCAAGAGTCTTGTTGAACAACTCGACCCCCATGAAACGTGATTTTTCCCATTTTCCGCTGTGCGTGGACGCATTCGCTTCGGGAATCTGCCGCGCAACAGCAAACATCATGGCAATGGCGTGTTCTGCCGTAGTGATCGAGTTGCCGAAGGGTGTATTCATCACGATCACGCCCTTTTTGGAAGCGGCCGCAATGTCTACATTATCGACACCGATTCCAGCGCGCCCGACAACCTTGAGGTTCGTCGCGGCTTCAAGCAATTTCGCAGTAACTTTGCTTGCTGAACGGATCGCGAGCCCGTCATACTTGTTGATCACCGCAGCAAGGGCGTCCTTGTCTTTGCCAAGTTGCGGCAGATAGTCCACCTCAATCCCGCGATCACGAAAGATCTGGACTGCGGTTTCGGAAAGTTCGTCGGAAACAAGTACACGGGGGGCCATGGGAGACTCCATTTATGAATGAGTATTCGGTTTGAATGGAATGCTTCAGGTCGCAGACTGAAGATTCGCGATTTCGGCGTGAAATGCCCAGTCGATCCAGGGCATCAGGGCCTGAACATCGCTGATTTCCACGGTAGAGCCGCACCAGATACGCAATCCCGGAGGAGCATCGCGATAGGCCCCGACGTCAAGAGCAACGCCTTGGGCCTCCAACCGTTTGGCGACGGATCTGGCAAAACCCGCTCCATCCTTGATGCGCGGATCGTGGAACGTCAGGCACACGCTGGTCGTCGATGCCGTCGCGGGATCAACCGCCAGATTGCGCAGCCAGGTCGTGCCAGCAGCAAAATCCAGCACGGCCTTCGCATTCGACGTCGCCCGCTTGATCAACGCGGAAAGACCGCCGACAGATTTCGCCCAATTCAGGGCTACCAGATAATCTTCGACCGCAAGCATCGACGGCGTGTTGATCGTTTCGCCCTGAAAGATCCCCTCGATCAGCTTACCCTTTGATGTCAGGCGGAAAATCTTGGGCAAGGGCCAGGATGGGACATGGGTTTCAAGCCTTTCCACAGCGCGGGGCGAAAGGATCAGGACGCCATGCGCCCCTTCGCCGCCCAGAACTTTTTGCCAGCTGAATGTCACCACATCCAGCTTTTCCCACGGCAAATCCATCGCAAACGCCGCAGACGTCGCATCACACAATGTCAGACCGCCGCGATCAGCCGGAATCGCGTCACCATTGGGCAACCGAACGCCCGAAGTGGTTCCATTCCAGGTGAAAAGTACGTCCTTGTCGAAATCGACCTGCGCAAGATCCACAATGTCACCGTATGCTACCTGCCGAACGGTCGCATCAAGTTTCAACTGCTTGACAGCATCCGTCACCCAGCCTTCGCCAAAGGATTCCCACGCCAGCGCCTCAACCGGGCGGGCACCCAGAAGCGACCACATCGCCATTTCATACGCACCGGTGTCGGAAGCGGGAACGATGCCGATGCGGTAATCGGAAGGCACACAAAGAACTTCGCGTGTAAGATCAATCGCCTGTTTCAGCTTGTTTTTCCCGACAGATGCGCGATGCGAGCGGCCCAAAGGCGCGTCAAAAAGAAGATCGAGCGAATAACCGGGGATCTTGGCACAAGGGCCAGAAGAAAAGCGCGGATTTGCCGGCCGCGCGGCCGGGGTCTTGAGATCAGACATGGTATCCTTCCAGATAAATGCCCACCGTTGGGGGTGGGTGTCCCACTTGCGGCAATACGTCCAAGCCAGGTCTGGCACAAGCAGAAATTTTGCCCTAGAGCGGCGCTTGAGGGCGCGAAACCGACGCCACGCAGGAAAGTCTGGACATGTTTGTTGCATCATTGATCACCGATCCCGCCCGCCCGACGCTGGACCGTGCCACGGTTGAGGCCCTGCGTGATGCATGGAGCGGCAGTGATGCGATCTGGCTGAAGCCTGGCGTCGCGGCCGAGTTTGTGCTACCCGCCGTGCCGGAAAATCGCTGGGATGTCTGGCGGGGCTTGCAGGATTTGCGCGTTGATCTGGTTCTACAGTGCGCCAAAGGGCGTCGCCGAAAAATTCTGCTGGCCGATATGGACAGCACCATGATCGGGCAGGAATGTATCGACGAACTGGCCGACGCGGCCGGGGTTGGCGCGCATGTGGCAGGTATTACGGCGCGCGCCATGAATGGTGATCTGGATTTTGAGACGGCTTTGAAAGAGCGGGTCGCATTGCTGCAAGGACTGGACGCGAACGTTATTGAACAAGTGTTCACAAACCGCATCACGATGACGCCGGGTGGTTCGGTTCTGATAGCAACGATGAAGGCAAACGGCGGTTACGCGGCTTTGGTTTCGGGAGGTTTCACAGAATTTACCACGCGTGTGGCACAGATGCTGGGCTTTGACGAGAACCGCGCGAATAAACTGGACATTAAAGACGGCGTGCTGACCGGCACCGTGGCCGACCCCATTCTGGGGCGCGACGCAAAGGTTCGGGCTTTGGATGAAATCGCTGCAAAGCAAGGTCTTACGGCTCAGGATGTGATCGCCGTTGGCGACGGCGCGAATGATCTGGGCATGCTTGGGCGGGCGGGGACCGGCGTTGCACTGCATGCCAAGCCCTCCGTCGCAGTGCAATGCGATGTTCGGATCAACTTTGGCGATCTGACGACGCTATTGTATCTGCAGGGCTATGGTGAGGCAGAGTTTGCGTGACCGCAAGCGCGCAGGTTTGTTCGAGCTGTGACGGCTTTACATTGGTCCACCGCGGGTCGATCAAAGCGCAGCAGACCGAAAAGCACAGATGTTTGAAGTTTCTCTTTCCCTCGCCCTGATCCTGATCGCCTCGGCGTATGTTGCCGGGTTTGTCGACAGCATCGCCGGGGGCGGCGGTCTGATCACGCTGCCGATGCTGCTGTTTTGTGGCGCGACCCCGGTGCAGGCATTGTCGACCAACAAGGTGCAGGGCACGTTCGGGGCCGCAACAGCGGCAATTTCGTATGCAATGGCGGGGCAGGTGCAGCCACGGCGGCAGATCGGTGCTGCAATGCTTGCTTTTGCGGCGGGGTGTTGTGGCGCGCTGATCGCGTCGCATGTGCCGACCGCATGGTTTCGGATGGCGCTGCCCGTCATTCTGATCGGAATTGCCGCATTTTTTGCGTTGAAACCGGGATTGACCGATTCGGATCGTACGCAGCGGATCACACCTGCCGCGTTCACCGCCTTTGTGGTGCCCATGATCGGGCTCTATGACGGGATTATCGGGCCAGGTGCGGGCGCGTTCTACATGATCGGCTTTGTGCTTCTGGCCGGATACGGCGTGCTGAAAGCGACGGCACATACGAAGTTTCTGAATTTCGCGTCCAACCTTGGCGGGTTGGTGGTGTTTGCAGCGCAGGGCGCGCCGTGGTGGGCAATCGGTCTGGCAATGGGTCTGGCGCAGGTTGCGGGCGCGCGGCTTGGGTCGCGGATGGCGATGCAGATCGGTTCACGGGTCATCAAGCCGCTGCTTGTTGTTACCTCGACCCTGCTGGCGCTGCGGCTTTTGTGGCAGATGCTTTAGCTGCCCCAGTCGGCCGATTGCATTTCACGCAGGCGGCTGGCGGTGCGTTCGAATTCGAATGATCCGGCACCCTCGATATAAAGCCGCTCTGGCACATCGGCGGCCGAGGCGATCAGACGCACCCGAGCCTCATAAATCGTGTCGATCAGGATCACGAATCGTTTCGCCTCGTTGTAGTTGCCGGATGAAAGCTGCGGAATATCTTCCAGGATCAGCACCCGCAGCGCCGCCGCAATCGCCAGATAATCCGCCGGCCCCAAGGGCTTGGCGCACAAGTCCCAGAACGTCGCGCGGCCCACACCATTGGCAAATTGCGGCACGGTCACATCGCGCCCGTTCACCCGCAACGTCAATTGCACCGCCACCGCCCCATCCGTCAGGTCGCGCCAGATCGCCGAAATCTGCGGCCCGGCCTTTCCGGCCGGGTGGAAATAGACCTGCGCGCCTTCCAGCCGGTGCTGACGGTAATCGGTCGGGCCATCCAGTGCTATCACTCTCATCCTGTCGCGCAGGAGGTCGATGAACGGCAGGAACAGCGCACGGTTCAGCCCGTCCTTGTACAAATCCTCGGGCGGACGGTTCGAGGTCGCAACAATCACAACATCTGCGGCAAACAGCTTTTCAAACAGCCGCCCCACAATCATTGCATCGGTGATGTCGGTGATCTGCATTTCGTCAAATGCCAGCAATCGCAGGCCCCGCGCCACATCATCGGCCACTGGCGCCAGCGCATCATCAACACCCATCTTGCGGGCGGCATGCATGCCGCGGTGCAAATCCTGCATGAAGGCGTGAAAATGCACCCGTCGTTTGCCGACAATATCCAGATTGGCCACGAACAGATCCATCAGCATGGATTTGCCGCGCCCCACCCCTCCCCACAGGTAGATACCCTTGGGTGGCGCAGGCGGCCTGGCGAAAAGACCGCTCAAAAGGCCAGTCTTCCGGTCAGGGTGGTTCTCCAGCCAGAGCCGGAGCTCTTCCAGTTGGCGCACGAGATCGGCCTGCGCCGCATCGGGCTTCAGGCTGCCATTGGCGATACGGGTGTCATAATCCTGAACAAGCGTCATGACAGGGGTTTAGCCTGCCCGTGATGCGCTGGAAAGTCAGGAAAGAAGTGGTGAGCCCGTCGGGATCCGAACCCGAGACCTACTGATTAAAAGTCAGTTGCTCTACCAACTGAGCTACAGGCCCACAACAGGGGGTTTCCTAGGAACTTCGCAGCAGGGGGTCAAGGGCGAAAACGCATAAACACCGGACGGGCTGGCAAAAAGGCAGAAGGGGGCGTATATCGCGGCGCATGATGGATAGGCACGCCAACACCCGCTTCATGAAGATGCACGGGCTGGGCAATGATTTCGTGGTGATCGACTCGCGCGGGCGAGATCGCGTGACCACACCTGCCTTGGCTCAGGCATTGGGCGACCGGCACCGCGGCGTGGGGTTCGACCAACTGGCCGAGATTCGCGACACCGATGGCGCCGATTTCGCGCTGGAGTTCTGGAACAACGACGGCAGCCGGGCCGGTGCTTGCGGCAATGCAACGCGCTGTGTGGCGGGGTTCATGATGGCGAGGTTGGGGCGCGATGAGGTGTCACTGACCACGCCTCGCGGGCTTTTGCGGGCGGTGCGGGTCGATGGGATGGTTTCCGTGAACATGGGCCATCCGCAGCAGAAATGGCACGAGATTCCGCTTGTATCGGACGTGGACGTTTTGCATCTGCCGCTGCCTGGCGACCCCGTCGCCGTAGGTATGGGCAACCCGCATTGCGTGTTTTTCGTTCCCGATGCCGATAGTGTGGACGTGCCAAGCCTTGGCGCACGGTTCGAGAATGACCCGCTGTTTCCCCAGCGCACCAATGTCGAATTCGTAAGCCTGATCGCGCCGGATCATCTGCGAATGCGGGTGTGGGAACGCGGTGCGGGCATCACTTTGGCCTGCGGATCGGGTGTCTGTGCAGCGGCTGTGGCAGCACATATGCGCGGGCTGACCGGTCGTTCGGTGCGGATTGATGTGGACGGCGGCACGCTTTCGGTGGATTGGCGCGCGGATGGAGTCTGGATGACCGGCCCGACTGCGCATGTATTCGACGGAGTTCTGACAGCCGAGTTTCTGGCGGCACATCCGTGAACGCACCAATCTTCGCCACTCATGGCTGCCGCCTGAATGCCTATGAAACCGAGGCGATGAAAGAACTTGCCGCAGCCGCCGGTTTGCGGGACGCGGTGATTGTGAACACTTGTGCGGTTACTGCCGAAGCAGTGCGCAAAGCCAAGCAGGAAATTCGCCGGATGTCGCGTGATCATCCCGGCATACCGATCATCGTCACGGGTTGTGCCGCACAAACCGAGCCGGAAACTTTCGCCGCAATGCCCGAAGTGGCGCGGGTGATCGGCAACACTGAAAAGATGCAGGCGGCCACATGGCAGGGCCTGCGCGCACCCGATCTGATTGGCCAAACGGAACGGGTGCAGGTTGATGACATCATGTCGGTGCGCGAAACGGCCGGGCATCTGATCGACGGTTTCGGGCGGCACCGCGCCTATGTTCAGGTGCAGAATGGCTGCGATCACCGCTGCACGTTCTGCATCATTCCCTATGGCCGCGGAAACTCGCGTTCGGTGCCGGCGGGCGTTGTGGTCGAACAGATCAAGCGTCTGGTAAACAATGGTTTTCTTGAGGTTGTTCTGACCGGCGTTGATCTGACGTCTTGGGGGGCAGACCTGCCTGCGACGCCGCGACTGGGTGATCTGGTGATGCGGATTCTGCGGCTGGTGCCGGACCTGGCCCGCCTTCGGATCAGTTCCATTGACAGCATCGAGGTTGACCCTGCCCTGATGCAGGCCATCGCCACCGAACCGCGCCTGATGCCACATCTGCATCTTTCGTTGCAGGCGGGCGATGACATGGTTCTCAAACGCATGAAACGCCGCCATCTGCGCGACGATGCAATCCGGTTTTGCGAGGAAGCCCGGCGCCTGCGGCCCGATATCGTGTTCGGGGCAGACATCATCGCGGGCTTTCCGACGGAAACCGAACAGATGTTCACAAATTCGCTGTCAATTGTGCAAGATTGCGGTTTGACCTTCCTGCATGTGTTTCCCTATTCGCCGCGAAAGGGCACGCCAGCAGCACGGATGCCGCAGGTTCGGGGGCCGGATATCAAGGATCGGGCGGCACGGTTGCGTTCGGCAGGAGTTGCAGCCCTGGGACGCCACCTTTCGGCGCAGGTCGGCAAAGTGCACTGCATTCTGACCGAAGGCCCGCACATGGGCCGCACCGAAGGCTTTGCGGAGGTGACGTTTGCACACCCGCAACCGGAAGGTCAGATCGTTGAAGCCCGGATCAGCGGAGTGTCGGGTGGCCGTCTTACAGCCTGACGCGGATGGTGTCACCCGGCTGCAAGGTCGGCTCCATTTCGATGATCTGCGCGCCTGTCGCAGCATCACGCAACCCGGCGACAATCTGCGCCGCGTGCCGACCAATCGCCAGACGACAAGCATCCATTGATGCCAGTTTACGCGGCAACCCGTCCAGCAGTTCAACCCCGTTAAACCCGGCCAACCCGATTTTTTCCGGCACATCCATGCCGTGCTCAAGGCAATACAAAAGTCCACCCGCGCCGATCATGTCATTGGAGTAATAGAGAAAGTCCAGATCCGGCGAGCGTTTCAGAATGCTCGCAGTCATCTCGCGCCCCTTCAGAAGCGCAGACCCGCCGGAATAGAACTCCTGATCTTCCAGAGTCAGACCGACCTTTGCGAGCCCCTCCTGAAACCCTTCCAGCCGCTTTCGCGCGCGGTGATCCTCGGGCATCTTGGTGCCCAGAAAGCCGATCCGCCGATACCCTGCCGCCGCAATCGCCTGCGCCATATGCAGGCCGGCACGACGGTGCGAGATGCCGACGGCGTGATCCACAGGCGTTCCGTCAACGTCCATGATTTCCACAATCGGGATGCCGGCGTTGGCCAGCATCGCACGCGCGGCTGGTGTATGTTCCAGCCCGGCAATGATCACGCCACTGGGCCGCCACGACAGCATTTCGTACAGCACAGCTTCCTCACGATCGGTCGAGTAGTTCGTAACCCCAACAACCGGCTGCAGGACGGTATCATCCAGCACATCCGAAATGCCGGTCAGCACTTCGGGGAATACCATGTTCGACAGGGAAGGAATGATCACAGCCACCAGATTGACGCGCTGGCTTGCCAAAGCTCCTGCAATCTTGTTGGGCACATAGCCAAGGCTGCGCGCGGCAGCCAGAACGCGCGTGCGCGTGGCATCCGATACATCGCCGCGCGCGCGCAACACACGGCTGACGGTCATTTCACTGACGCCCGACGCCTCTGATACGTCGCGCAAGGTCAACGAGCGGCGGGGGGGAGGAATTAAGGCCAAGTTGCGGGAACCTTCGTTTGTCGTCTGCTCAATGTTAGCGCTATGCCCTGGATTTGTCCAAGACGCTGAACCGATGCGCGAAAGTGTTGCACGCGTCGTCATTTGGCGGCATGACTGGCGCGTAATGGCCCCGTAGCTCAGCTGGATAGAGCGACGGTTTCCTAAACCGTAGGCCGCGTGTTCGAATCACGCCGGGGTCACCAGTTCAGCACACCACTTCAACAAGATGCGGCCCATGTGTGGAAAAGGCTGCCTGCAAAGCGGCGACCAGGCCATCCGCATCCGTCACCCGTGTGCCTGAAACGCCGTGGCCCTTGGCCAGAGCGACCCAATCCAGCGTGGGACCCTCTACATCGAACATCCGCTGCGCGTTTCGCCCCACATCGTCGACGCCGACATTCGCAAGCTCCAGCCGCAGGATCTGATAGCCCCGGTTTGCGAAAACAAGCGTCACCACATCCAGATTTTCGCGGGCCATCGTCCAAAGACATTGCAGCGTGTACATTGCCGAGCCGTCGCCCGTCAGGCACACGACCTTGCGATCAGGGCAAGCTACCGCTGCACCCGTCGCCAAGGGCAGGCCGCTACCGATTGCGCCGCCCATCAGGCAAAGCCAGTCATGCGGGCGGGCAGTTTTGGTGGGCGGCGTCAGAAAACGGCTGGTTGTGATGCCTTCGTCCACCACAATCGCATCTTTTGGCAACAGGGCGGCCAACGCCTGACCGATCTTGTCCAGACTCATCCCCCCAGTCGGCAGGGCGGGCAGTGCAAGCACTTCGCGGGGTGCGTCAACCTGCACGCCCAGCTCTTTGTGCAGGGCGTGCAGCGTTGCCGCACTGTCCATATCAGGCGCGCAGAGATCGAAAACATGCGTGCCCTCGGCCTCGGGAAGGCTGGGCTTTCCGGGATAGGCAAAAAAGTTCGCAGGCCGGTGCGCGCCGCACAGAACCAGCGTTTTCACCTCTGCCATGACGGCCGAGTTTTCCTCGACGATATAGGCAAGGCGTTCGATCTTTACACTTCCAGCCCCGCGCCGAATGCGCGGCACGAAATAGGGGGCCAGAAGACGGCACCCGGTCGATGCTGCAATCCGGGCGGCGACTGAGATCAGGTCTTCGCCCAAGGCGCGCCCGTCGATCAGCAGGGCTGCTCCGGGTTGGCAAAGAGCTTGTGCGGCGCGCGCAACATGGGACGCAGCAGGTCGGCGAAGCACAGGCGGCGCAACCACGCGCGCCGGGTCATCCGCTTTGTCCCAAGCGGTGTTTGCAGGCAGAATAAGCGTCGCGATCTGCCCGCCATTGCTGCGTGCCGCACGGATGGCATCAGCGCCGTCCTGCGCCACCATTGCAGCATCACTGCTGACCCGCGTGAAATGCGAGACTGTCTGGCTGATACCCGCCGTATCCCCTTTCAGAGGGCTTTCGTAGTGCTGATGCCATATCGCGTGATCCCCCACGATATTCACGATCCCGCTGCGGGCCTTTTTGGCGTTGTGCAGATTGGCGTAACCGTTGCCGAAACCGGGGGCCAGATGCAGAAGGGTCGCCGGAACCTGACCCGTCATGCGATAGTAGCCGTCGGCAGCGCCCGTCGCCCCTCCCTCGAACAGGCACAGGACGCAACGCATCTCTGGGTGGCGGTCCAATGCCGCCACAAAATGCATCTCGGACGTTCCAGGGTTTGCAAAACATACATTCACCCCCCCCGACAGCATGGTTTTCACAAGGGTTTCGGCGCCGTTCATGGCAAGTCCCTCAGGTATCCAGATGCTCGACGTTCAGCGCGTTGGATTGGATGAATTCGCGACGTGGCTCCACCACGTCGCCCATCAGCTTGGTAAAGATATCATCCGCTTCGGCCAGATCGTCGGCCGTCACCTGCAAAAGCGTACGCGCTTCGGGGTCCAGCGTGGTTTCCCAAAGCTGTTCGGGGTTCATCTCACCCAGACCCTTGTAGCGTTGCAGTGAAAGGCCTTTTTCGCCCTCGGCCAGTATCGCTTTCAAAAGATCAATCGGCCCGCTGATCAATACATCCTTGTCCTTGCGCGCCAGTTTGGCCGACGTGGCGTATATATCGCGCGTGTTCGACGACGCCTGCGACAGACGCCGCGCCTCGCCCGACCGCAACACGGCCCCATCCAGCGTTCGCAATTCCTCGACACCGCGCAGAACGCGGCTCAGGCGGATACCGTGATCTTGCGTGATCCGCCCGGTCCAGCCCTTTTCATATTCGGCGGCGATTCCGTCCAGCCGTTTGGCGACCGTATCAGCCACCAGTTGCAGATCGGCATCCGCTTTGCCCGGATCGAACGCACCCGCCAAAGCGGCCTGCTCCAGAATATTGCGCGGATAATGCGTCGGGAAGGCCTCCAGTATCCGGCGGAACTGACGCGCGCCGTCGATCACGCGGGCAAGATCCGCACCCGCGATTTCCTCGCCCGAGCCAAGGCGCAAAACCGCGCCTTCAACACCCATCTGCACCAGATAATCCTCAAGCGCGGCCTGATCCTTGAGGTACACTTCCGACTTGCCACGCGCCACTTTGTAAAGCGGCGGTTGCGCGATATACAGGAAGCCGCCCTCTATCACCTTCGGCATCTGGCGGAAGAAAAACGTCAGCAAAAGCGTACGGATATGTGCACCATCCACATCGGCGTCGGTCATGATGACGATTTTGTGGTAACGCAGTTTGCTGACGTCAAACTCATCGCGCCCGATGCCGGTGCCAAGGGCGGTGATCAGCGTGCCGATTTCCTGGCTGCCCAACATGCGGTCAAACCGCGCGCGTTCGACGTTCAGAATCTTGCCGCGCAAGGGCAGAACGGCCTGATTGGCCCGGCTGCGCCCTTGTTTCGCCGACCCCCCCGCCGAGTCTCCCTCAACCAGAAAAATCTCGGCCTTGGAGGCGTCTTTTTCCTGACAATCGGCCAGTTTCCCCGGCAGGTTCGATACATCCAGCGCGGTCTTGCGCCGGGTCAGATCGCGCGCCTTGCGGGCAGCCTCGCGCGCCAAGGCAGCCTCGACAATCTTGCCAACAATGATCTTGGCATTGGCGGGGTTTTCCTCGAACCATTCGGACAGCTTTTCGTTCATCAGATTCTCGACCGCAGGCCGAACCTCTGACGACACCAGCTTGTCTTTCGTCTGGCTGGAAAATTTCGGGTCCGGCACTTTGACCGACAAAACGCAGGTCAGCCCTTCGCGCGCATCATCGCCGGTAAAATCGACCTTTTCCCTTTTCGCGATCCCTGACGATTGCGCATAGGCGTTGATCGTGCGCGTCAAGGCACCGCGAAAGCCAGCCATGTGAGTGCCGCCGTCACGCTGCGGAATATTGTTTGTGAACGGAAGCACGGTTTCGAAATAGCTGTCGTTACACCACATCGCAACTTCCACCGTGATGCCCGCGCGTTCCCCGATGATATAGATCGGCTCCGGCATGATCGACGACTTGGAGCGATCCAGATAGCGCACATATTCCCGCACGCCGCCTTCAAACATGAATTCGGTCCGCAGGGGTTCGACGGGCCGCTCATCCTCCAGCACGATCCGAACGCCCGAGTTCAGGAACGCCAGTTCACGCAGCCGATTTTCCAGCGTCTTGTAGATGTAATCCAGATTGGAAAACGTCTGGGTCGATGCCAGAAACCGCACCTCGGTGCCCTTTTCGCCCGGCGCATCACCGACCACGCGCAGATGCTCCACCGTATCGCCATGCTCAAACCGCGCGAAATGCTCTTTGCCGTTGCGCCAGACGCGAAGCTCCAGCCATTCCGAAAGCGCATTCACGACTGACACGCCGACCCCGTGCAAACCACCGGAAACCTTGTAGGAATTCTGGTCGAATTTACCGCCCGCGTGCAACTGGGTCATGATGACTTCGGCCGCTGAAACGCCCTCCTCCGCATGGATATCCACAGGGATTCCGCGCCCGTTGTCGCGCACCGAAACCGAGTTGTCGGCGTGGATTTTCACCGTGACGGCCGTTGCATGACCGGCCAGCGCCTCGTCAATTCCGTTGTCGACAACCTCATACACCATATGGTGCAGACCCGACCCGTCGTCGGTGTCACCGATATACATTCCGGGGCGTTTGCGAACAGCCTCCAACCCCTTGAGAACCTTGATAGATTCTGAGTTGTATTCAGGCTGTTTCGGCGTGTCGTCGGTCATTCGGATATTCCCTGCGGTTCAGCCTGTTTTATAGGCTTTTCCTGCATGATTGTCACGGCCTGACCACAAGATTTAGCGGTTAACTGAACCCGATCACCACGCCGACCGCAATCAGCAGAACACCCGAAACAAGGTTGATCCGCGCGATCCGGTCGGGTGAGGCCAAAAGCCTGCGCGCGCGGTCGATCGACAGCGCCAGGATCAGGTTACCGATCAGCGGAACAGCAACCGAGACCGCCAGTATGGCCGCGATATCCCAGCCGTTCACGCGGGTCAGATCAAAGAACCCCGGCAAAACGCCCATGTAGAACAGAACTGCCTTGGGGTTGCCAAACACTGCCGCAACGCCGGTCAGGAACCCCGCCATGCGACCGGGTGTCGTCATCCGGTTGTTGGCCGAAATGGGTCTGCGTGCGCTGCGGATCAGAAGCCCGCCCATGATGCAGAACGTCACCCCGGCGACATACCGCAAAACGCTCAGAAAATCGCCGTAGACCGACAAGATCCACGTCAGCCCGAAGATCGCAGCCAGCGGCCAGAGCAAATCGCCCAGCGCCACACCCACCGCCAAAGGCCAGGCCGACGCAAACCCGCCCGAAAGCGCGCGCGCGGTCAGCGCCACCCAAACAGGGCCGGGCACGATGAACAACAGGAACATGCCCCCCGCGTAGAACAGAAGGCTTTCAGGGGAGATCGTCATGTCAACTCCTGCACGCAAGATGCGCCTGATGTTTCCACCACCAAAAACGTCTGCGCGCGCGGGCCAAGGCTATCAAACAGTGCAGCTTCTGTGCCAGTCATGATGGCTTGCGCGCCCAATGTGAGCAATTCTTCATAAAGTGCAGCGCGGCGGTCTGTATCCAGGTGGGCAGCCACTTCATCCAGCAGCAAAACAGGCGCGCGGCCAAGTTCGGCGGCCAGCGCGCGGGCGTTGGCAAGGATCAGGCTGATCAGCAGCGCCTTCTGCTCGCCGGTAGAGCATTGGTCGGCTGGCACGCCTTTTGCAGCATAGGTCGCGGCCAGATCGGCGCGATGCGGGCCGAGCAAGGTCCGCCCTGCGGAAAGGTCGCGGCGACGGTTTCGGGCAAGAGCCGACGCCAGATCATCAGGCACGGCATCGTCCCCGTCCGGCGCGGTCAGCGCCAGATCGGCGCGGGGGAAAGACGTATCGACACCCGTTTGCGCCTCGGCCAGCCGGGCAAGCGCATGGCTGCGGTTGGCGGTGATCGCCTGCGCCGCCTCGGCCATCTGGGCCTCCAGCGCCAGATACCAATGCGCGTCCGTGACCTGGTCTTTCAAAAGGCGGTTGCGGTCGCGCATCGCTTTTTCATAGGTCAGCACCGAGTCGGCATGGTCTGGCGCAAAGCTGAGCGTCATGCGGTCCAGAAAACGTCGCCGCCCCTCGGCCGCCTCGATCCACAGCCGGTCCATCGACGGCACCAGCCAGACCATCCGCAATATCCGGCCCAGCATCACCTGCGTGGCAGCCTTGCCATCAATGCGCACCTGCCGGGGCTGGCCATGTTCGGCCCAGCTTTCCACATCATGTGCGGCGCCAAGGCCCTGGACTTCGGCAGCAATCTTCCAGCCCAGCACCTCAGGTCGTCGCGCCAGATCATCCGCCGCCGCCCGTCTGATACCCCGCCCGGGTGACAGAAGTGAGATCGCTTCAAGCACATTCGTCTTGCCCGCCCCGTTCGGCCCGATGATCGCCACGGGCCGCCCGTCAAACTGCATCCGCGTGACCGGATGGCTGCGAAAGTGCGCAAGGACAAGAGATGTGATTGCCAAACCCGGCACGCGGTTTTTCTTTCCGGCAGCAGACCACCGATCACATTGTTGCCGGTGGAATATCAGAAGGCGGGACGCCCGGCTTGCCGCGGGTCAAACGCGCATCGGCATCACGACATAGACAGCACTCAGATCATTGCCTTCACGCATCAGGGTCGGGTCGCCGGATGAATTGAACAGGAACACGGCATTTTCGCGGTCGACCTGACTGGCAATTTCCAACAGGTATTTCGCGTTGAATCCGATCTCCAGATGTTCATCGGCGTAGGCGACGGCCAGTTCTTCCTCGGCGGCACCGCTATCGGGTGCATTGACAGACAGCACCAGCCGATCCTCATCAAGGCTAAGCTTCACCGCCCGCGAGCGTTCTGAAGATACGGTTGCCACACGGTCCACCGCTTTGGCGAAATCGGCCGCATCGACTTCCAGCCGCTTGGTGTTTCCGGTTGGAATAACGCGGGTGTAGTCGGGGAAGGTGCCGTCAATCACCTTGGATGTCATGGTGATGGCCGGAGTCGCGAACCGCACTTTGGTTTCCGACACCGACACGGCAATCATCGCCTCGTCATCATCCAGAAGCTTGCGCAATTCGCCCACAGTCTTGCGCGGCACGATGACGCCAGGCATTCCGGCGGCCCCGTCCGGCAGGGGCGCGTCAATGCGGGCAAGTCGGTGGCCGTCGGTCGCCACGCAGCGTAGAACCGGGCCATCTTCGCCCGTCGACACATGCATGTAGACACCGTTCAGGTAATAGCGCGTCTCTTCGGTCGAAATTGCAAATTTCGCTTTGTCGAACAGGCGGCGCAGCACCGGGGCCTTGCAGCCAAAGTTCGACGAATATTCCGACGACGCCATGACCGGAAAATCTTCCTTCGGCAGAGTCGCCAGATTAAAGACCGACCTGCCTGCGGCAACCGTCAATCGCCCGGCGGCACTGTCTTCGGTCAGGCTGACCAGCGCACCGTCTGGCAATTTACGGACGATCTCGTGCAAAAGAACCGCCGACACAGTCGTGGCACCGGCGCGTTCGACGACAGCACTCGTGCGGTCGATCACCTCGATATCCAGATCGGTGGCACGGAAGCTGACACTGGAGCCTTCCGCCTCGATCAGGACGTTGGCAAGGATGGGAATCGTATTGCGACGCTCAACAACCGATTGCGCTTGACCCACGGCTTTCAGAAGCGCCGCGCGTTCGATGCTGATCTTCATTCGCTCATTCCCTTTTGGCAGCCCGCCCCCGAAGTGCAGCAGGGACGATGAACCTATCCGGTTTTAGCCGTGGCTCAAACAATTTTTCGGACATTCGGTGCGTTTATGCGGGCCGTCAAGGCCCGCAGGTCACTGTTGCAGCAGACGGCGCAGAAGTTGCAGGTCATCGGTCATCTGACTGTCGGTCGCCATCAGCTCTTCAATCCTGCGCACGCCGTGCATGATGGTGGTGTGGTCCCGCCCACCAAAGCGGCGTCCAATTTCGGGCAGGCTGCGCTGGGTCAGTTGCTTGGCCAGATACATCGCAATCTGACGCGGCCGCGCGATGGTGCGTTGCCGCTTGGGGCCGATCATGTCGCTAAGCCGCACATTGTAATGCTCGGCCACCTTGCGTTGAATTTCCTCGATCGTGACCTTGCGATCATTGGCGCGCAGAATGTCGGCCAGACAATCCTGCACCAGATCGAGCGTGATCTCGCGGCCGACAAGGCTGGCAAAGGCGAACAGGCGGGTCAAGGCTCCCTCCAGAACGCGGACGTTCGTCGTGATGCGATGCGCCAGAAACTCCAGGATTCCGTCCGAAAGCTGCAGGCCCTTGTATTGCAGGCGGTAATATTCCGCCTTTTGCTGCAGGATACCAAGCCGGAGTTCATAATCAGTCGGATGCAGATCTACGACCAGCCCGCATTGCAGGCGCGATTTGATGCGATCTTCCAGATCCTTGATCTCGCCGGGGGCGCGGTCCGCCGAAATGACGATCTGTTTGTTCTGATCGACCAGCGCGTTGAAGGTATGAAAAAATTCATCCTGCGTGGAATCCTTGCCGGCGATGAACTGCACGTCGTCCACCATCAGCACGTCGACCGACCGGAACAGGCTTTTGAAATCCATGATCTGACGGTCACGCAGGGCTTGCACGAACCGGTACATGAACTGCTCTGCCGACAGGTAAAGCACCCGCAATTCGGGGCGACGGGCGCGCAATTCATGGGCAATGGCGTGCATCAGGTGGGTTTTGCCCAAGCCGACACCGCCATAAAGAAACAGAGGGTTGAAGCTGACCGGCCCGCCCTCGGCAACCCGCCGCGCGGCGGCATGGGCAAGCTCGTTCGGGGTGCCTACAACAAACGTATCAAACGTGAACCGCGCATCCAGAGGCGCACCGGGCATGTCGTCATCATTTGCGGGGGCCGGTTTGTCACTGGCGCGTGGCATCTTGGGCATGGGTTCGGCGCGCGCACTGACACTGACGTTGAACTCGGCGCGCTCTACTTCGGCGCCAGCCAGATTAAGCTGGTGGCAGATATGGTCAGAGAAATTTCGCGACACCCAGTCGCCGAAGAAAACGGTTGGAACGTCAAATTGCACAACGCCATCACGCAAGCCCGACATCCGGAGAGGCTCGATCCATGTTGTGAAATTGTTTTTGCCTACCCGTTGCCTAAGCTCCTCACGCACTTTCCCCCAAGTTTCGTCCGTCATTCGATCCGACCTGTCCGTCGCCATTCTTTTTGGCCCCTGTTGGGGCGCCTAACCTGCGCCCTTAAAACCCACACATACGATTCTGCCCGTGAACATCACGGGCAACACAACAACTTCCGGGAAAACCCGGAACTGGGGAAACAGAACGTGGGAAACAGACGGCCAAAGCCGATCTTTCCACAATGATGATACGGTTGCCGCAATTGCGGCTCAGACACCCCAACACCTTGATCGCAAACAAGAAACATTAGCCGTTGTGGCAGACAACGGCAGATAACCTGATTTCCTGATCACGATCACGCCTTGTCCCCCAGGACAAATGAATCGCTTGGCCAAACTAGCAATCCATCACGCGCGCTTGCAACTGATCTTCTCTGTTGACACGCGTCTTGCCCAGCGAATCCCGCGGCTCTGGCAAATCGGCAACGCAACGCCGAAAATGACCCTGAACATACGAAAAAACGCGCCAACACGGCGCGTTCTTCAACTTCGAATAAATCTGAAAAATCAGGCGGTTGCTGTTTCAAGGCCTTTGACGCGCGACGTCAGGCGCGACATCTTGCGTGCAACCGTGTTCTTGTGAAGCACACCCTTGGACACGCCACGATCAAGCTCGGGCTGTGCGGCGTGCAGGGCAGCAGTTGCCGCATCCTGATTGCCAGCGGCAAGCGCTTCTTCGACTTTGCGCAGGAACGTGCGGATACGCGAGCGGCGCGCCTTGTTCACGGCATACCGCGCCTCGGACTGGCGGGCGCGTTTCTTGGACTGGGCGGTATTGGCCATAGATCGGGTTCCGGTTCTTCGGTTCGTGTCAAACTTGAAGCCGCGTCTTTACGGGCGACTCGGGGGCAAGTCAACCGGGGAACACCCGGTTTTTCACCTATCTGTCACGGAATTGCGGTTGACGCTTTTCCAGAAAGGCTGCCATCCCTTCTTTCTGGTCATCTGTGGCGAAAAGCGCCTGAAACATGCGGCGTTCAAACAGCAGGCCTTCACGCAGCGTCGTCTCATAGCTCCGGTTGACCGATTCTTTCACGGCCATCACGGTCAGCGCCGATTTCTCGGCAATCTTGCGCGCAGCTTTCAGCGATTCCTCGATCAGAGCCTTGGCCGGAACGATCCGGCTGACCAGCCCGCAGCGCTCTGCCTCGACCGCGTCCATGGAGCGTCCCGTAAGGTGCATGTCCATCGACTTTGACTTGCCGATGAACCGGGTCAGGCGCTGGCTGCCGCCCATTCCCGCCACCACGCCAAGATTGATTTCGGGTTGGCCGAACTTGGCGGTATCGGACGCGATTATGAAATCGCACATCATTGCCAACTCGCACCCACCACCCAAGGCATAGCCCGACACCGCCGCAATGATGGGCTTGCGCACCCGCATGATCGCTTCGGCCTCGGCCCCGAAAAAATCGTCGCCAAACGTGTCGACAAAGGTCTTTTCAGCCATTTCCTTGATGTCAGCCCCGGCGGCGAACGCCTTTTCCGACCCTGTCAGCACGATGCAGCGCACCTTGTCATTCGCATCCAGATCGGCAAACGCCACACCCAGTTCCTGCATCATCTTCGCGTTCAGCGCGTTCAGCGCATCGGGCCGGTTCAGCCGGACAAGCGCCACATAATCCTCGACTTCGCAGATCAGCGTTTCATAGGCCATGTGACATTCCCCGGTTACGACAGCAGCAAGGACTCCTAGCACCCTGTGCCGCGCTTTCAAGTCATCTCTGGCAATGCGGGCAGTAGAACGAAGATCGCCCCGACTGAACGATCCGCGTGATCTGCCCCGTGCAGGCCGGGTTCGGGCAGCCCTCGCCCGCCCGATCGTAGACCCGGAAATTGTGCTGAAAATAACCCAATTCGCCGTCGGTCTGGCGGTAGTCACGCAAGGACGAACCGCCCGCTGTGATCGCCTCGGTCAGAACATCGCGGATCAGGGGCACAAGGCTGGCCACGCGCGGTGCGGCAATCTGCCCGGCCCGGCGTTTGGGGCTGATGCCCGCGCGGTGCAGGACTTCTGACACATAGATGTTGCCAAGCCCCGCCACGATCCGCTGATCCAGCAAGGCGGATTTGATCGGAGTATTGCGCCCCTTCAGGCGGGCGATCAGATAGGGTTCATCAAAGGTGTTCCCCAGCGGTTCCGGCCCCAAAGCCGACAACAAGGGATGCGCAACGTCCTGCCCTGCCGCAAAAAGATCCATCGCACCGAAACGGCGGGCGTCGTTGAAGGTGACGCGCGCGCCGCCTTCCATATCCAGGACAACATGATCGTGTTTGGCAGGGGCGGGGTGGATCAGGTGAAAGTCACCCAGCATCTGCCCCGAGATCAGCATCCGCCCCGACATCCCCAGATGCACCAGAAGCGTCTCGCCCGTCGACAGATCGGCGAGGATGTATTTCGACCGTCGCCGCAAATCCAGCACCCGCGCGCCCGTCAACCGCGCTGCCATGCCAACAGGAAACGGCCAGCGCAGATCGGGTCGGTTCACCTGCGCCAGCGTGATCAGACGTCCGGTCATCACGGGCTCCAATCCGCGCCGCACGGTTTCAACTTCGGGCAGTTCGGGCATGTCAACCTTCGCATCTGGACAGTTGGGCGCATTGCAGCGCCGCGCGCGCGCTCTATAAGGTAGGGCAGCGACAAGGATAGCGAAAGTCATGACAGACAAACCCGACTCAACAACCCATTTCGGCTTTCAGACCGTGGCCGAGGGCGACAAGGCCGGAATGGTCCACGGCGTCTTTTCCCGCGTCGCGTCACGCTATGATGTGATGAATGATGTAATGAGCGTCGGCATCCACCGGCTCTGGAAAGACGCAATGATGGATTGGCTGGCACCGCGCGCCGGGCAAAAACTGCTGGATGTGGCAGGCGGCACCGGCGATATCGCGTTTCGCTTCCTGCGCCGGGCCGAACGCGCACAGGCGGTCGTGCTGGACATGACCGAGGCGATGCTGGTTGAAGGGCGGCAACGTGCCGAAAGCGCGCGGCTGGCCGATCAGCTTGATTGGGTTGTGGGCGATGCGATGGCGCTGCCCTTCGCCGCCAATTCGTTTGACGTCTATACCATCAGCTTCGGCATCCGCAACGTCACCCGCATTCAGGATGCGCTGACCGAAGCCTTCCGCGTGCTGCGCCCTGGCGGGCGTTTGATGGTGCTGGAGTTCAGCCAGCTTCCCAACCCGGCGATGCAATGGGCGTACGACCGCTATTCGTTCAACGTGATCCCGGTGATGGGGCAGATCGTGGCGGGCGATCGCGACTCCTATCAGTACCTGGTGGAAAGTATCCGCAAGTTCCCCGATCAGGAAACCTTCGCCACGATGATCCGCGCGGCGGGGTTTGATCAGGTGAAATTCCGCAACCTCACGATGGGTGTTGCAGCACTTCATTCGGGGTGGAAGATCTAGGTGCGCGGCCCGCACAACATCATCCGGCTGGTGCGCACCCTTGCCACGCTGGAGCGGACGGGAGGCATCGGCGTTGTGCTGGATGCATTTCATGCCACGCCGCGGCTGCGGTTGGTGGCGCATGTTCTGGGTTGGCCGTTCAAATGGCTGGGCCTGAAGGGCGACCCGGCCCTACCCCCTGCGACGCGTGCGCTGACCGCACTTGGCCCCGCTTATATCAAGTTCGGGCAGGTGCTTTCGACCCGGCCCGACATTGTCGGCGACGAGTTGGCGCTGCAACTGAAGTATCTTCAGGACAAGCTGCCACCCTTCCCCATCGCCGTCGCCAAGCAGATGATCGAGGCCGAATTGATGGTGCCCGTCGATCAGATTTTTTCCGAGTTTTCCGAACCCGTGGCCGCCGCCTCCATCGCACAGGTCCACAAGGCGCGGCTGACACACAATGGCCAGCAAGTGGCGGTAAAGGTGCTGCGCCCCAACATCGAGCGTGCCTTTCGCAAGGATATCGACGCCTTCTATCTTGCCGCCCGGATCATCGAACTTCTGGCCCCCGCCGCGCGACGTCTGCGCCCGATGGAGGTGATCACGCATTTCGAAGGCGTGGTCCTGCAAGAGCTTGATTTGCGGCTTGAATCGGCGGCGGCGGGTGAGTTTGCCGCCAACACCGAAAAAGACGCAGGTTTTCAGGTGCCATCAGTGGTGTGGGATTATTCGGGCCGTCAGGTGATGACGCTGGAATGGGCCGAAGGCACCAACATGGCCGATAATCTTGCCATTGATGCCGCAGGTCACGACCGCCGCGTTCTGGGCGCGCGGGTATTGCAACTGTTCCTCAGCCACGCTTTGCGCGACGGCTATTTCCATGCCGACATGCACCAGGGCAACCTCAAGGTTGCGGCGAACGGCAACATCATCGCCTATGATTTCGGCATCATGGGGCGGCTGGATGAATACACCCGCCGCGTCTATGCCGAAATTCTGTTCGGTTTCATCCGCAAGGATTACCGCCGCGTCGCCGAGGTTCATTTCGAGGCGGGCTATGTTCCCGCCGATCGCGACATCGACGAATTTGCCCGCGCCCTGCGGGTGGTCGGCGAGCCGATCTTTGGCATGGATGCCAGCCGGATTTCGATGGCGCGGTTGCTGAGCTATCTGTTCGAGGTGACGGAGCGGTTTGGAATGGAAACCCGCACCGAACTTATCCTTTTGCAGCGCACGATGGTTGTGGTTGAAGGCGTGGCGCGCAGCCTTGATCCCCATATCAATATCTGGCAGGTCGCGCGGCCCATTGTTGAGGGTTATATCAAGGAAAACATCGGTCCCAAGGCGCTGTTGCGTGACCTTGGCAAAGCCGCGCTGGTTCTGGCCCGGTTTGCTCCGAAACTTCCGGGTCTGATGGAAGAACAACTGATCCGTCAAAGCGAAAAACCGGTTCCAATCGTGATCCGGCGGCCGACGCATCCGTTGATCTGGATGGCGGCTGGTGCGGGTCTGCTTGCGGCGGGCATCTGGCTCGACAAGCTCATTTAAGGTGCATGCGCGGCGGCGGGCGTCGAGCAGCCGCCTAATAAAGCAGCGCCGCGCTTGACAGGCCCCTGTTTTCAACGCCCTAATCCTTGGATGCGACGCGGCGTACCCGCGCGAATAATCATAAAATTCCAGCAAGGAGCGAACGCATGTTCTTGAAGACGAAACTGTTTGCAGCAGCGGCCATTGCCGCGCTGCTGGTCACGTCACCGATGCAGGTGATGGCCGAAACGCCGCCCGATACCTTCATTCAGGCTTGGACCCTAGACGACATGATCAGCCTTGATCCGGCCGAAGTGTTCGAGTTTTCCGCCTCGGAAATCCTTGGCAACAGCTACGAGCCGATCATCGGTTATGATCTTAACGATGTCTCCAATATCTTCGGCGTTGTCGCCGATTCCTGGACTCTTTCCGAAGACGGCAAGACCATGTCGTTTACTGTGAAACAGGGCAAGAAATTTGCATCCGGCAATGACATGGCCGCCGATGATGTGGTGTTCAGTCTGGTTCGCGCCGTCAAACTGGACAAATCGCCTGCGTTCATTCTGGGCCAGTTCGGCCTGACACCCGACAACGTCGAAACCATGGTCAAGCAGACCGGCGACTACAGCTTTGATCTGACGATGGATCAGGCCTATGCGCCGACGTTCCTCTTGTATTGTCTGACCGCGACCGTGGCGATGGTCGTCGACAAGGACCTTGTGATGGAACACGAGGCAGACGGCGATTACGGCTACAACTGGCTGAAGACCAACTATGCAGGCTCTGGCCCCTTCACCATCCGCGAATGGCGCGCCAACGAGTCCGTCGTAATGGAACGCAACGACAATTACAGCGGTGAAAAGCCCACCCTTGCCCGCGCCATCTATCGCCACATCCCCGAAGCCGCGACGCAGCGCCTTCTGCTGGAAAAGGGTGACATCGACGCAGCTCGTGATCTTCTGCCCGAGGAGATCGAGGCCTTGTCGAAGAACCCCGATATCCAGATTGCGTCCGGAATCAAAGGCACGATCTTCTATCTTGCGCTGAACCAGAAGAACGAGTTCCTGGCCAAGCCCGAAGTGCGCGAGGCGATGAAATACCTGATCGATTATCAGGCTATTGCCGACACGATCGTCAAAGGCAAGATGGAGGTGCACCAAACCTTCCTGCCCAAGGGCTTTTTGGGCGAACTGGACAGCAACCCCTATTCACTGAACGTCGAAAAGGCCAAGGAACTGCTCGCCGCCGCCGGTCTGCCCGATGGCTTCACCGTCACGATGGATACCCGCAACACGCCTGACGTGACGGCCATCGCACTGGCCGTTCAGCAGACCATGGCGCAAGCCGGCATCAAGCTGGAAATCATCCCTGGCGATGGTGGCCAGACGCTGGAGAAATACCGCGCCCGCACACATGACATCTATATCGGCAACTGGGGCCCCGACTATCAGGACCCGCACACCAACGCGACCTTTGCGCGCAACCCCGACAACAGCGACGATGCGGCAGCCAAGCCCCTGGCATGGCGCAACGCGTGGGACATTCCGGAAATGACTGCCAAAGCCGACGCCGCCGTGCTGGAGCGTGATGCCGAAAAACGGGCCGTGACCTACCGCGACCTTCAGGCCGAGCATCAGAAGGTGTCGCCTTTTGTCATCATGTTCCAGGAAACCGAAGTGGCCGCCCTGCGCGCGAACGTGAAGGGTTATCTGTTCGGGCCGTCGTTCAATGACAACACATTCCGCTTCGTCACCAAGGAATGACCGACACGCCGATCTCCGGGGCTGGGCCAAGTGCGCTGCCCCGTTTTCTGTCCAAAACGGCAAAGCTGGCGGCCACACTGGCCGTCACCTTTCTGGGGTTGCTTCTGATCACCTTTCTGATCAGCCATGTCATAAGCGTTGATCCGGTTCTTGCGGTCGTGGGCGACCGCGCCAGCAAGGCCACCTATGACAAGATGTTTCTGGAGATGGGTCTGGACAAACCGCTTTACGAGCAGTTTTTGATCTACGTCCAAAAGGTTCTGTCCGGCAATTTCGGCAATTCCTTTCTGACCAAAAAGCCGGTTCTGGGCGATCTGGCCCGCGCCTTTCCTGCCACGCTGGAGCTTGCCACGGTTGCAATTCTGATCGGCACCCTGTTCGGAGTGCCGCTTGGCGTGTTGTCTGCCGTCAAAGAGGGCAAGCTGGTGGATCAGGTGGTCCGCATCGTTGGCCTTGTCGGCTATTCCGCGCCGATCTTCTGGCTTGGCCTTCTGGGCCTGTTGATCTTTTACGCGCAGCTTGGCTGGATTTCCGGGCCAGGGCGCATTGACATAAGCTACGAATACTCGATCCGCCCGGCGACCGGGCTGTTGCTGCTCGACAGCGCGATGCAAGGCGAGTGGGCGGCGTTCGGGAATGCGTTTTCACACATCATTCTGCCCGCGTCGCTGCTTGGCTATTACTCGCTGGCCTATATCAGCCGGATGACGCGCAGCTTCATGCTGACCGAATTATCGCAGGAATACATCGTGACCGCGCGGGTCAAGGGCGTGTCCGAGGCGCGGATCATCTGGGTCCATGCCCTGCGCAACGCGGCCGTGCCGTTAGTGACGGTGATCGCGCTCAGCTATGCCGGACTGCTGGAAGGGTCGGTGCTGACCGAAACGGTTTTCGCATGGCCGGGTCTGGGGCTTTATCTGACCAACAGCCTTCAAGTCGCCGACATGAACGCGGTGCTGGGTGGCACGCTGCTGATCGGTGCGATCTTCATCGGGCTGAACCTTTTGTCCGACGTGCTTTACACGCTGCTTGATCCGCGCGTGCGCCGTGGGGCCGACGCATGACCACGATGACCCGCCGCGAATGGCTGCTGTCTGATGCGCCCAATTCCCGCGCGCAGGCACGCTGGGGGCAGATGTATCGCACCTGGGTTGCATTGAAGGCAAACAAGCTGGCGATGGTGGGGCTTTCCATCATTGTCGTGCTGGTTCTGATGGCAATTTTCGCGCCGATTCTGGCCCCGTATGATCCGATCCTGAGCGGCAATATCCGCACCGAGCGGTTGTTGCCGCCATCATGGGATCATTGGATGGGCACCGATGATCAGGCTTTCGACATATGGTCGCGCATCGTCTACGGCGCGCGGCTCACCTTGCTGGTGGTGGCGCTGGTGGCCTTGATCGCCACGCCCATCGGCCTTTTGTTCGGCACAGCAGCGGGTTATTTCGGCGGCTGGATTGATGTCGTGCTGATGCGGATCACCGATATCTTTCTGGCCTTCCCGCGCCTGATTCTCGCGCTCGCCTTCGTATCCGCGCTTGGGCCGGGGATCGAGAACGCCATCATCGCCATTGCCATCACCTCGTGGCCACCCTACGCCCGGCTGGCCCGCGCCGAAACCCTGACCATACGCGAAAGCGATTTCATTGCGGCTGCGCGGCTACAGGGGGCATCGTCATGGCGCATCTTGTGGGGACATGTGACACCATTGTGCCTGTCATCGGTGATCGTGCGGGTCACGCTGGATATGGCGGGCATCATCCTGACCGCCGCCGGTTTAGGCTTTCTGGGCCTTGGCGCGCGGCCACCGCAGCCCGAATGGGGGGCCATGATCGCGGGCGGGCGGCGGTTCATCATTGATTACTGGTGGGTTGCCACAATGCCGGGGGCCGCGATTTTCATCGTGTCGCTGGGGTTCAATCTGCTGGGTGACGGATTGCGCGACGTGCTTGACCCAAAGGCCCGCAAGTGACCCTGCTGAGTGTGAAAAACCTGCGCGTCACCTTCCCCACGCGGCAAGGCCCGGTCGATGTGGTGCGCGGCGTGTCGTTCGATCTGGGGCGCGAGCGGCTGGGCATCGTGGGCGAAAGCGGATCTGGCAAATCACAGACCGGGCGTGCGATTCTTGGCCTGACACCCAGTCCCGGCAAGGTGGCGGCAGATGTGCTCAGCTTTGACGGCATTGATCTGCGCAACGCCGATGCGCGGCTCTGGAGATCGCTGCGCGGGGTGCGGATGTCGATGGTGATGCAGGACCCCAAGTTTTCTCTGAACCCGGTGATGACCATTGGGCGGCAGTTGATAGAGGCCGGGCGCCGCACCGTCAGCAAACCGCAGGCCAAGGCTGCTGCCATGGCCATGCTGGAGGCCGTTCAGATTCGCGACCCCAAGCGCGTGTTCAGCGCCTATCCGCATGAGCTTTCGGGAGGTATGGGCCAGCGCGCGATGATTGCAATGATGCTGATCACCGAGCCCGACCTTCTGATCGCAGATGAGCCGACCTCGGCATTGGACGTTACCGTGCAGATCGAGGTTCTGCGTATTCTGGACCGTCTTGTGACCGACCGTGGCATGGGCCTGATCTTCATCAGCCATGATCTGCGACTGGTCAGCTCGTTCTGCGACCGCGTGCTGGTGATGTATGCCGGGCGCATCGTCGAAGAGGTAAAGGCATCGGACCTGGGGCAGGCGCAACACCCCTACACGCAAGGTCTTTTGCGTTGTCTGCCGCAGATCGAAGGCGGCGCGCGGCCCCTGCCGACCTTGCAGCGCGATGCAGAGTGGGCGCGCTGATGGGGCTGATTGATATTCAGGCGCTGGAAGTGACATTCACAGGAGGTGCCGCGCCGGTGCGGGCCGTGCGGGGGCTGACGCTTTCTGTCAACGAAGGGGAAAGCTACGGCATTGTCGGCGAAAGCGGGTCGGGGAAATCGACGGTCCTGCGGGCGATTTGCGGGCTTGCCCCGACTTCGGGCGGAGTTATTTCAGTGGATGGCACAGCACTGAGCCGCCCCCGCACCCCGGATTTTTACCGCCGGGTGCAGATGGTGTTTCAGGACCCCTACGCTTCGCTGCATCCGCGCCATACGGTGGACCGGGTGCTGGCCGAACCCTTGGCGATTCATGGGTTCACCGATGCCGAACGCCGGATCGAAACCGCGCTGACGGATGTCGGCCTTGGCACAGGTTTCCGCTTTCGCTATCCGCACCAGCTTTCGGGCGGCCAGCGCCAGCGCGTGGCGATTGCCCGCGCGCTTATTCTGGAGCCGAGGGTGTTGTTGCTGGACGAGCCGACCTCGGCGCTTGATGCCTCGATTCAGGCCGAGGTGCTGAACCTTCTGGACCGCCTGCGAGGCGAGCGCGGCCTGACCTATGTGCTGGTCAGTCACGATCTTGCAGTCGTCGCGCACATGTGCGAACGGCTGACCGTCATGCAGCACGGGCTGGCGGTGGAGGAGTTGACTCGGGCCGACCTGCAAGCACGCCGGGCGCAAATGGATTATACCCGCGCGCTTTTGGCGGCGTCGGAGGGTTACCGCGCCAACGACCCGATGGAAGCAAGTTCCAGTTCCGCCGCGCGGGCATAATCGGCTGCCCCGCGTGCGGCCTTCCACAGGCAATGCGCTGCCATGCGCCAATGCAGGATGGGAGCATAGGCACGATATCGCGCGACAGTTGCGGCATCGGGATAGGCCAACAGAAAATCTGCCGTTTCGGCCTTTGTCAGAACCGCGCCCCGATAAAGCCATTGCATCGCCGGCGACAGAAACGCCGCAATATCCTCGATCGGGTCACCCAGGGCAGGGCATTGCCAGTCAATCAGGATCAGGCTTTTTGCGCTCTCGATGATATTGCCGGGCACAGCATCGCCGTGCAGCAGCGATCGGGATGCCTGAAATGAGATGCCGGGATTTGGCGGCGGCGGTGGCAGATCACCAAGGCAATCCGCGGTCATGCTGATAGCCGCCGCAATCAGACCATCGCCTGACATCGGCAGATTGCGGAAACTGTCGGCCAGGACGGGGGTCCTATGAACCCGGTTCAAAATCCGGGCAACCGACGCCACATCCGTCGACCAGACGGGGCCGGCGACATGGTCGTACGCGATCCATCCAGCACCCTGCGCGCGCAATGCGGGCGCAAGGTTCAAGGGTGCGCAAAGCCGCAAGGCCCTTGCCTCTGCCGCCGGATCGTTAGGGAAAAGCGGACTTTGCGCGCCCGCATCAAAAGCCTTCACAACCAAGGCGCCAACACGCCACACAAGGTTGCTGCGGCCGCCAGAAAGCAACAGCCAGTCGTGGTTCGCAAGATCAGGCAGCCGGTCCAGAACCTCGAACCGCAACCGGGCGGATGGACCTGTGACGGGCGCAGTTTGGCTGAAGATCATGCCCCTAGGCCTAGCCGTATTTCACGGCTTTGCACAGGGCCTGCCGCACGGGCCCTAGCTGCGCAGCGCTGTCACATCTGCGGCACGGATTTCGGCACCGCCCTCAAGCACGAGCGTCGTGCCCCCCGGACCACCGCGCACTTCGGTAATGCGGGCGTAAGCCTCAACTGGGGTTGTCGACAGAAGCTCTTGCCCGGAATAGCTTTCCAACTGGAAACTGTAGGTGCCAGGCGGCAGAGGCTGGCCCTGTGCATCAAGCGGCTGCCAGTTTACGGACGCGCGGGAGACTGGCAGTTCTTCACGGGCAACAAGCGTGCCAAGGCTGTCATAAATGCCCAGAATGGTGCGGTCCGCCCCTGTTGCGGGCTTTGGCGACAGTGTGACGGGATCGGTTTCCACCCGGACAGGTGCAGCACTCAGCGCCTCGCGTCCGACCCAGCTTGCCAGTTGCGCCATGCCCATCAATCCGAATTCCGAACCCAGATTGCCAAGAAGTTCGTTGGTTTTCGTCTGCTGTTCCACCTGCGAAAATGTGGCCAGTTGAACCGCATAATCCGCCGAATCAATTGGCTTGAGGGGGTCTTGGTTCTTCAGCTGGGTCGTCAGCATCAACAAGAACGTGTCGAAATCCGAGCTGATTGCCGATTTCGCCTTGTCGGGCGAAACCGTCGGCTGCGTCGTTGCGGCAAGGGTCTGGGTGATTTCCAAGTCAAAGTCCTTTCAGAGTCGCAGATCAAGCCCTGCAGAGTTGGTTTTCATGGTGCGCTCGGCCGGTGCAAGGCGCACGGCGGCGGGTTCAGCGTCTGATGCTTGCGGTTCATCGCCGAAAGGCAGTTGCGGTTGCGAGCGGGTGAAACCGCCAGAACCACCTTGGGAAAACTGCAGCGTCGCGCCCGAAAATCCGGCGCCCCGAAGTTCTGCCGTCAGTTGATCGGCGTGGCGGCGCATCAGATCAAGGGTTTCGGGTCGGTCGGCAGAAACCATCACGCGCACATCACCGGCATCCTGCGAGATCGTCATGCGCAAATGACCCAGTTCTTCCGGCGCAAGGGTCAGCGTGACATGGCCTGTCGGCGCCGCTTTCACATGTGCCACAATCGTCGGGGCCAGTGGTTCTGCTGATACGACAGCGTAACCCGTCACATGGGTCACAAGGATTCTGGATAACGGTTGAGGGTCGGGAAGCGTACCCCCCACAGGCAGTGTCTGCCTGACGACTGAAACAGGACTGTTCGCGAAATCCGTGCCTTGGACAACTTCTGTGTAGACATCTGTCTTTATGGCAAGGGCATTTGGATCGGTGTTTATTTCAGGCGGCGCAGGCATCTGCATGTGTGCGGTGGGTCGCAGATTCGGTTCTTCACGTTTGCGTTCAGCAAGAGGCGGCGTCAAACTTGGTTCCGAGGCGAGGCCTTCCGGAACAGAATCACCACTCGGCGCCACCTGTTCCGGGCCTGACTGGATCCGCGTTTGCGTGGATTTAATGGGGACAATCTGATCAGACGGAAGTGCCGCAGCAACCTGAGGCATCAGCCCTTGCGCCACCCAAAGCCGCTCGGTCGAGGATTGGAAACGTTCGGGTCTGGTCTTCACGCCCGTCTGTGATGGAACTTGAACAGGATGATTCGGTGTTTCGACCGGAATGGATTTGCCAGACCAGACCAGACCGGCCGGGGCTGTGGTCTTGCCCGCCACCTCCACTTTCTCCACCGTTTCAGCCATATCAACAGGCGACGATACCACCGCAACGTCTGGCTGGCGTGAAGGAGTGCCGGGCACCTTGGCGTCGGCCATATTTTTCAGGTGATCAGCGTTTGTCGGTTCAACCCGGCTTGCTACATCAGCACTATGACCGTCGATCAGGGCACGTTGCGCGGAGCGTGGCACCTGTGACAACGGATCGTGCGCCACCGGACCCGCCGTCAGATTAGCAGCGTCATTTACCGGAGACGGTTCTGCAATATCTTCCGGTGGAAGTGCCGGTCGTAGCTGGCCTGGCTGAACAATCGCGGCTGCGAACACCGTGACATCTGTCGGACCATCCGGAACCTTCGCGTCGTTCGGTTCGTCGTAAGGATCGATGGAAATATGCGCAGGTGCAATGCCGCTTTGTGCCGCAACAACCTGCTCCGGGCCGCCACCGCCCACAGTCGGCACCAATGTCTGCGGCGCCGGAACAAGGGTTGAAGCCGGAAAAAGCGACAGATACGCGGCATCCATGGCCGCGTGTTCCAGACGCCTGGTCACAACAGGCGGCGCCCGTTCAGGACCAATTTCAGGCATCAATTCGACATCAAGCAGGAACATCTCGTCCTGCACAGTCGGAACTTCGGCCGCGCCAACGCCTTGCGCTATTGCACCAGGATTAACGAAAGCAAGGGCGGTTGCAGTTTGCATGGCGAATGTCCCGACTTCTGCCGTTCTGCGCCGACTATTGCTGCGATTGCTTACCAGTTGTTTACTGAAGGGCCGTCATAGTCAGGAAAATTGAACTGATCGGATATGGCATATGGCTGACATTTCCCCTGTCTCCGCTGCGCGCGCCCTGCCTCAGGACGCCCGGGCGCAACTGCGCGAAAAGGCGCAACAGCTTGAGTCGGCGTTCTTGTCGGAAATGCTGGGATATGCAGGGTTTGGCAAAACCCGCGACAGTTTCGGCGGCGGCATCGGCGAAGATCAGTTCGCGTCCTTCCTGCGTGAGGCACAGGCGAAATCCATGGTCCGTGCCGGCGGTATTGGCCTTTCCGAATCGCTGTTTCAAGCTTTGGTCAAGGGGCTTGACGACAATGGATGAACGCTTGGGCCCTGCCGCACTTGAGACACTATTGGATAATGTGCACACCGCCGTTCTTGCAGGTGATCATGCGACATTGCTGCAATTGACCCCTTTCATCGAACAGGGCCTGGCGCGCCTTGATCCGATTGCCAATCTTGAAATCGCCCAGCGCCTGCAGCGCAAGGCCGAGCGGAATGCAACATGTCTCCAGGCGGCGCTGCGCGGCATTCGGGCGGCCCATCGGCGCGTGCAAGAGGTCGGGGCCGCCCGGTCCGGTTTTGCAACCTATGACGGTGCAGGTCGGCGGGCCCGGATTTCCAATGGCGACGTCGCAATGACGCGCCGGTTCTGATCGTATGTTTGGCTTAAATTGTGCATAAATCGGTGTTTGTTGAACCAGGCAGCTTAGGGAAGCCTTAGAACTTTGCCGCCAAGACTGATGCTGCATCCCACAACCGGGATGGCGCGGTCAGCCTTTTCGCTCCGCAGGGGTAAGAAAACCAGTCCTGCCGCCACTTTGGCGGCGCCAAACGCCACGCGCAAAGCGCAGGCCTGATAAGGAACGTAAAATGTCGTCTGTTCTGACCAATACAAGTGCGATGGTTGCCCTTCAGACACTGAAAGGCATCAACAAAAACCTGAACGTGACACAGGCAGAGATTGCCACCGGAAAATCGGTGTCCAACGCCAAGGACAACTCGGCCGTCTATGCGATCTCCAAAGTCATGGAGTCGGATGTGAAGGGCTTCAAGGGCATTTCCGACAGTCTTGCACTCGGATCGTCAACCGTTGCCGTGGGCCGTCAGGCGGCAGAACGCGTGACCGACCTTTTGACCGAAATCAAGGGCAAGGTTGTTGCGGCGCAGGAATCCAACGTCGACCGCAACAAGATCCAGACCGACATCACGGCACTGACGGACCAGATCAAAACGGTTGTCGGCGCCGCCCAGTTCAACGGCCTGAACCTGGTGGACGGATCGCAGACCACGGTCAACATCCTGTCGTCGCTTGACCGGTCGGCTACGGGCGTGAAGGCATCGCAGATTGGTGTCACAGCGCAGAACCTTTCAACCGGTGGCTACACTGCCAAAGCCGTGCTGACGGGATCGACGGGCGCCTCAACAGGTGCCGATACGGCTGGTTTCGCGCTGGATGCGGCAACCGGAACTGGCAACATCGTCATCGACGATAGCACGACGGCCTTTGCGGCCGGGGACAAGATCGCGATCAACATTGGGGGAAAATCGGCAAGCTACACGGTGACGGCCGAAGATGTTGCCTCTACCACCACGGCCGATATCGTTGCCGTCGGCTTGAAAGGGGCAGTGGAATCGTTGGGTATCGCCGGTCTGACCGTGGACTATGACAGCGGCACAGCCGGAACGCTGGTGTTCACCAACGGCGGAACCAAGGATCTCTCCGCCAGCGCGCAATTCACCAATGCCAATTCAGGTGGCCTGGGCGCATTGGCGTCGATCGACGTCTCGACCAGCCTCGGCGCGTCGTCAGCACTGGGCAACATTGAAACGCTGATCCAGACGTCGATTGACGCTGCCGCATCGTTCGGCTCGGCACAAAAGCGGGTCGATATTCAGAAAGAGTTCATCGGTGAACTGAGCGACGCCCTGAAATCCGGGATCGGCGCATTGGTCGATGCCGATCTGGAGGAAGCCTCGGCACGGTTGCAGGCGCTTCAGGTTCAACAGCAGTTGGGCACACAGGCTCTGTCGATTGCTAACCAGGCACCGCAGAACATCCTGTCACTGTTCCGGTAAGCGGTACGGGCCGGGGCGACTGATTGCTCCGGCCCGCATCCGTTCTGAAACTGAATTTGTCCGCACGCACAGCTGAAAGTGACCCCGATGAACGCCTTCACCTCAAGCCGCAGCGCCTATGCGCAACACACCACCCCTGCAAGAAACCCGCGCAGCATCGAATACGATCTGATCGCGCGCACAACGAACCGGCTCTCAACGGCCAATGACTTGAAATCAAATAATTATTCGGAATTTGTTGGCGCGCTGAACGATAACCTGATGGTCTGGTCGACGCTTGCCTCTGACGTTGCGGAACCTGGCAACGGGTTGCCCGCACAACTGCGCGCGCAACTGTTCTATCTGTACGAATTCACCGCCGATCACAGCAGCAAGGTTCTGTCTGGCGACGGCAACATCGACGTGCTGATTGATATCAACACAGCCGTGATGCGTGGCCTGCGCGGCAACGGAGTCCCGAAATGAGCGGGCTGGTCCTGAAACTGGGACCGCACGAACGCGTCCTGATCAATGGTGCCGTCATCGAAAACGGCGAGCGCCGCTCGCGGTTGGCAATCATGACGCCAAACGCCCATATCCTGCGCCTGCGTGATGCCATTCACCCGGAAGAGGTGAACACGCCGGTGCGCCGGGTCTGCTACATCGCGCAGCTTGTCCTTTCGGGAGATGCCGAGGCCGGCGTGGCACGGATGCAATTGCTGCGCGGAATCGAACAACTGAGCCAGGTTCTGACCGATCATGACAGCAGAACCCATCTGTCGGTTGCCACCGCCGCTGTGCTGGAAGATCAGCATTACATGGCCCTGAAGGCCCTGCGTGCCCTGCTTCCGCGCGAAGACCGGCTGATGGCCGCCGCAACAGCATGACCTTTCCACCCGTCATACCCTTTTCAGGCTATGCCGGGTGGACATTCCTGCAGCGCACCTCCCCCCAGCAACGCGCCGTGTTTGAAGCGGTGCCCACCAGCAAACGGGATGAGGATTATTTTCGGGAAAAGATCGGCTCTGTCAAAACCGCAGATGATCTGGTCGGTGACCGGCGGTTGCTCAAAGTGGCGCTGGGGGCATTTGGCCTCGACTCCGATCTCGACAACAAGTTCTTCATCAAGAAAGTTCTTGAAGGTGGAACACTGACTGCAGGCGCGCTTGCCAACCGTCTGGCGGACAAGCAATATCTTGCCTTGTCTGCCGAGTTCGGGTTTGGCGATTTCGGGGTACCCAGCACGCAGCTTTCCACCTTTGCCGACAAGCTTCTGTCCAAATACAGGGACAGGCAGTTTGAAATTGCCGTGGGCACCCAGAACAGCGATCTGCGCCTGGCGATGAATGCTTCGCGAGAGTTGGGCACGCTTGCCTCACGGTCTATCGGTGAAACAACGAAATGGTACTCGGTGTTGGGAAGCGCGCCCCTGAGACAGGTTTTTCAACAAGCGCTCGGGCTGCCTTCCAGCATCGCAGGCATTGATCTGGATCAGCAGCTTGGGGTGTTTCAGGCCAAGGCAGAAAGAATTTTTGGCAGCAATGACATCTCGCAGTTCTCCGATCCGGCCAAGGTTGACAAGCTGATCCGCCAGTTCCTCGTACGGTCAGATCTGGTGGGCGGTCTTTCGGCCTCGGCGCGGGGGGCGGGGGCGCTGACGCTGCTGCAGACCAGTGCACAATCGGCCGGGGCCAATATTCTGGCCCTGTTACGCTGATCCCTTGGCGGCAACGCAGGCTGCCAGACGCTCGAAGCTGACTTCAATCCCTGACGGCGCATCCTCGGCCAGAAATGCATCGAGCGCGGGCCAGACGCGGATCGCGGCATCAACCAGAGGGTCTGATCCTTTGGCATAAAGGCCGGCCTGGATCATCATTTCTGCCCGTTCATAGGCGCCAAGAAGCTTGCGTGCTTCGGAAATCAGTTTGTTTTCATTCGCGCTGGCAGCGCCCGGCAGGCTGCGAGACACTGATTTCAGCAGATCGATCGCAGGATAGCGGCCACGTTCTGCAATCGTGCGGTCCATAACCACATGGCCGTCCAGAACCCCCCGCAGAATATCCGCAACCGGCTCGTCCATGTCTGATCCCGCGACGAGCACGGTAAAGATCGCCGTGATATCGCCAGACCCCTCCGGCCCCGGCCCCGCCCGTTCCGCCAGCGACATGATCGTATGCGAGGTCGACGCAGGAAAGCCGCGGAGGTTCCCAACTTCCCCCGCCGCAAGGGCCACTTCCCGGTGCGCTTCGGCAAAGCGGGTGATCGAATCCGTCAGAAGAAGCACATGCAGACCCTGGTCACGAAAATGCTCCGCAACGGCCATCGCCGTCCAGGCACAGCGGCGGCGGATCAACGGCGACTGATCCGACGTCGCTGTAACGACAACGGCCCGTTTCATCCCCTCGGCCCCCAATACATGCTCGGTGAATTCGCGCAACTCGCGTCCTCGCTCGCCGACCAGCGCGATCACAACGATATCGGCAGAAAGTCCGCGCGCAAATTTGGCCAGAAGCGACGATTTGCCCACGCCCGAGCCCGCAAAAAGCCCGATCCGCTGTCCCCGCACAATCGGTAGTAGTGTATCAAACACCGCGACTCCGGTAGCCAGACGCTCGCCCAGACGGCGCCTGCTGGCCGCCGCAGGGGCCGCCGCGCGCAGGGATCGCGCAACAGCTCCTCGAAACAACGGTCGGCCGTCCTGAGGCTTGCCGAATGGGTCGATGATGCGCCCGATCCAGAAATCATTCGGCGCAATCTCTGCCGCACCAACACGTTCAACCCGGTCGCCGATGGCCAGACCATCAGCGCTTCCATCAGGCAGAACGGTCAACACATCCCGCGACAGATGCAAAACCTCACCGCCGATCGCACCGTCCGAACCGTGAATAAGAACTCTGTCACCCAATCCCGCGACATCGCCCAGCCCACTGAGCCGCACCGTACCGCGACCGAGTTCAGTGATGCGACCGACCCGGTTGGCAAGACAGACCGAGCCGATCTCGGCGCGCAATCCATCAAAAACTCCGGTCATTTCATTCCCTCTTTGTTCACTGCTTACCCTTTCTAAAGGAATCAGTCTTAAACCTTGATGAAGTTGGTCGAGGGAGAAGCCCCGATGTTCGAAAAACTCGAAATCACCCGAATGGCGCAATCATTGGCGTCCTATGCCGGGGCACGACAAGACGCGGTTTCGCGCAATGTCGCTAATGCCGATACGCCGGGATACCGCGCGCTCGACATGCCCGATTTCACCACTGTCTACGGTGAAGAAAGTTCGATGCGATCCACCCGGCCCGAGCATCAGATGCAGCATGGCCAGATGGACCTGACACTGGTGCGAACCGCAGGCAGCGGTGCATCACCCAATGGCAATACCGTCTCGCTGGAAGGCGAAATGGTCAAGGCCGTGGTCGTCAAGGAACAGCACGACATGGCGCTCGCCATCTATCGCAGCACGTCGGATGTGATCCGCGCCAGCCTTGGGCGGGGGCGCTAAGAGATGGCAGATCTTGTGACATCACTTGGCATGGCCGCCTCGGGAATGGAGGCGCAGGCGGCACGTTTGCGCCACGTTTCTGAAAACATCGCCAACGCCGATACCCCCGGTTACCACCGCAAAACGATCAGCTTTCAGGAAGCGATGGATGGCGGTTCGGTCAGGGCCGGCCCGGTGCGGCTAGACCGCAGCGCTTTGACGAAAATCTACGATCCCAGCCACCCGATGGCGGATGAAACCGGTCACTATGACGGCTCGAATGTCGATCTGGTGATCGAAATTGCTGACGCGCGCGAAGCGCAGCGCAGCTACGAGGCGAACCTTCGCATGTTCGATCAGGCGCGGCAAATGACGCAAAGCCTGTTCGAATTGCTTCGCCGATAGAGGAGGTCCAGAATGGATATCAATGCTTCTTTTGCCGCGCAGACCTATGCGCAAGCCCGGAAGGTTGCAGCCCCCCAGCCGCAACCTTCCGGAGCCTCTGGTTTCGCCGGAATGGCGACCAGTTTCATCGAAACGCTGAACACGGGCGAGGCGACAGCACGCGCCGCGATGACCGGTGGTGCAGATCCGCACGCTTTGGTGCAGGCCCTGTCGGCCACCAGTCTTGCCGTCGAAACCGTGGCCACTGTGCGCGACAAGGTGGTTGAGGCATATCAGGAAATCCTGCGGATGCCGGTGTGAGGATACCATGACCGAAGCCGACATTTTTGACACCCTGCGCCAAGGTCTGTGGGTCGCCGTTCTGATGTCGGCGCCACTGCTGGCAGTTGCGCTGGTCGCAGGTCTGACCATTGGTCTGTTTCAGGCGTTGACCTCGGTGCAGGAAATGACCCTGACCTTCGTGCCCAAGGTCGGCGCGATGCTGATCGTTTTCTGGGTCTCGATGAGCTTCATGACGTCAACGCTGGTCGCGTATTTCACCGACCGCATCATACCGATGATCGCAGGAAGCTGATATGGACGCCGCAGGTTACACCACGCTAAGCCGCCAGTCGGGCCTGATGCGCGAAATGCAGGTGGTGGCAAACAACATCGCCAACGCCTCCACCACGGGCTTTCGTCGCGAAGGCGTGGTATTTTCCGAATATGTCGAACAGATGCAGGATGAGCCGTCGCTTTCGATGGCAACCGCTGCGGCCCGCAATGTTGATCTGACGCAGGGCGGGTTGACCCAGACCGGCGGCAGCTTTGACTTTGCGATCGAAGGCGAGGGGTTCTTTTTGCTGGATACACCTCGCGGCCAGCGCCTGACACGGGCGGGCAGCTTCACGCCCTCAGCCGAGGGCGAGCTGGTCAACCCGGATGGTTACCGGCTGCTGGATCAGGGCGGTGCGCCCGTGTTCGTGCCACCCGACGCCGGGCCAGTGTCGATGGCACAGGATGGCACGCTCTCGGCCAATGGCCAGCCCATCGCCCGCGTTGGCCTTTGGCAGCCCAACACCGCCACCGATCTGCGCCATGAAAGTGGCACGGTCTTTGTGGCAGCAGGCGGTAGTCAACCCGTTGACGGCGGCAAGATCCTGCAAGGCTACGTCGAAGACAGCAACGTCAACCCGGTCGTTGAAATCGCCCGGATGATTGATGTCCAGCGCGCCTACGAACTCGGTCAGACCTTTCTTGACCGAGAGGATTCACGCGTGCGCGGCGTGATCCAGACCCTTGGCCGATAGGAGAGACCGATGAACGCCCTTCAGATTGCGGCAAGCGGCATGGCGGCCCAGCAGATGCGGGTCGATGTCGTGTCCAACAACCTCGCGAACATGTCGACAACGGGCTACAATGCGCGCAGGGCCGAGTTTGCCGACCTGCATTATCAACAACTTGCCCGACCGGGAACCGTTTCGGCACAAGACGGCACATTGCTGCCCACAGGCGTGCAACTTGGCATGGGCGTGCGACCCACATCGGTGTCTGTCATTCTCGCCCAAGGTTCGCTGACCGCAACCGGTGGCGATCTGGATGTGGCGATCGAGGGGCGCGGATATCTTGAGGTGACGCTGCCCTCCGGCGCATCGGGATATACCCGCGACGGCGGCCTGAAGCGCACCGGCGACGGCCTGATCGTCACCTCTGACGGCTATCCGGTGGCGCCGGGCCTGACCATTCCATCCGATGCGCGCAGTGTGTCGATAAACGCCGAGGGCGAGGTTTACGCCTACTTCACAAACCAGGTGCAGCCGCAACTGCTGGGGCAACTCAGCATGGCGGGATTCACCAACGAAAAGGGGTTGGAGGCGATCGGCTCGAACCTCTTTCTGGAAACTCCTGCTTCCGGCCCGGCGCTGACCGGAACCGCCGGTCAGGACGGGCTTGGCACCTTGCGGCAGGGCTATCTTGAGGAAAGTTCGGTCGACGCCGTGCGCGAAGTGACCGAGTTGATCAAGGCCCAGCGTGGCTATGAATTGAACGCGAAAGTCATCACTGCTGCCGACCAGATGCTGTCCGCCACAACGCAGGTGCGATGATGCGCTGGCTGTTCCTCATGATGCTGCCTCAGATGGCGATGGCTGACAGCCTGATCGCAACTCGCACGATCCGGGCGCAATCGGTGCTTGAAGAAGCCGACATCACGCTTGTTGCCGCAGAAATTCCCGGTGCGCTGTCTGTTTCGGCCGATGCCATCGGCCAGGAGGCGCGGATCACCCTTTACGCCGGCCGCGCCGTCCGGGCCGAAGACCTGGGGCCTCCGGCGACGGTCGAGCGGAACCAGATTGTGCCATTGTCCTATTCCGTCGGTAGCCTGTCCATCACAACCGAAGGCCGCGCCCTGCTGCGGGGCGGCACTGGCGACACAATCCGCGTGATGAACCTTGCCTCCCGCACAACAGTATCTGGCCGGATCGCGGATGATGGTCGCGTTCTGGTCGGTCCCCCGTCCTGAAGGAAACCATATGCGCCTGCTTCTTGTTGCCCTTGTTGCCGTCACTGCCTGCTCCCGGTTGGATGAAGTCGGGCGTGCGCCGGATTTTTCCCCGATCGAGGAAAGCAATCAGTACCACGCAATCTACTCCAACCCACTTCCCGAAACGGCTGACGCGAACAGTGTCACGGATGCCTCATCCTTGTGGACCAACGGGCGTTCGTCGCTTTTTGGTGAACGTCGCGCAGCAGGTCGGGGCGACATTCTGACCGTCGTGATCGAAATCAATGACAAGGCGGAAATCTCCAACTCGACGGGCCGCACAAGAAGCGGTTCGGAGACATTGGGAATTCCGTCCTTGTTCGGCATTCCACAGCGGATCGACAAGGCCCTGCCAGATGGCGCAAGCTTGGCCGAAGCTGTAAACACAACCTCTTCGTCCAGCTTTTCGGGCGACGGATCAGTGGCACGCAAGGAAAAACTGACCCTGCGCGTGGCAGCAACCGTCGTCGAAGATCTTCCCAACGGCGTTCTTCGCATCGAGGGGCAGCAAGAGGTTCGGGTCAACTACGAACTGCGCGAACTGATCGTGTCAGGGTATGTACGCCCCGGCGATATCTCGCGTCAGAACGAGATCACCTATGACAAGATCGCTGGCGCGCGCATTTCCTATGGTGGCCGCGGCCAGATTACTGAGGTCCAGCAGCCCCGTTATGGCCAGCAGATCGCGGACAAACTCCTTCCATTCTAAGGACGCCAGATGTACAAACTGATCCCGCTCATCCTTGCCTTGATCGGACTTGGCGGCGGCGCCGGTGCGGGGTTGTATTTACGCCCTGGCTCCGTTGCGGCGGCCGAGCCGGAACATGTCGAGATGACCCCGGAAGAGCAGCCGGACTATGTAAAGATGTCGAACCAATTCATCATTCCGATCCTGCGCGAGGGGCGTGTCGCTTCGATGATGATCCTGTCTCTCAGTGTTGAGACACACCACGGCGGGACCGAAGACATATATGCCAAGGAACCGAAACTGCGCGACGCCTTCCTGCAAGTCATGTTCGACCATGCCAATGCCGGCGGGTTCGAAGGCGAATTCACCGACGCCTCGAAACTCATAGTCCTGCGCAAGGCCCTGAAAGAAGCCGCGCAAAAGGCGGTCGGCGATCTGGTTGCGGATGTTCTGATCGCCGATATCGCGCGTCAGGAAGGCTAAGCCATCAGGGCTTTGAACCGCGCCTTCTGGCCTCCAGCAGGCGCAGGGCCTCCGTCCGGCCGAAGGCATGCCGGGTTTCGACCTGCGCTTCATGCCATGCCGCCGTCTGCCGGGCTAGATTGAGGTTGATCTCGGCACGGCGCTGGTCAGCCCAAAGTTGATACCGCAAATGTGCCTTCGCGGCCGTCAGCGGATCCAGGTCTTGCGCCGATGGCATGGCCAGTGACGCAAGACGATCCAGGCTTTCCTGACGCAACCGGGTTGCCGCAGACAGCCGCATCTGCTGCACATCAAAAATCATGTCCGACAAGCGACAAATGTGCGCAAGCTTGTGCTTCATCGCCGAGTTCTTTTCGCGCGTTTGCGCATCGCCTCGGCAAACCGTATAGCGGCAGCGACAGCACGGTAATGTTCTGGTCGAATTTCAGAACCAATCTCGACGCCCGCGTGAAGGGCGCGCGCAGTTGGCGGGTCACTTTGAATCGGGATGCCGGCAAGGGCCGCGCGCTCACGGATACGCGCCGCAATCTCGTCCACGCCCTTTGCCACGCAGACCGGCGCGCGTCGCGCATTGCGGTTCCATTTCAACGCCACCGCATAATGGGTCGGGTTCACGATCACAACATCGGCCCCCGCCACATCGGAGAGCATCCGGTTTGTCGCAATGTCGATGCCGCGCTGGCGGCGCTGGGCCTTGGCGTGCGGATCACCCTCGGAGTCCTTGTGTTCATCTACCATTTCCTTGCGTGACATGCGGTTTTTGCGAAAATGCTCGGCGCGCTGCCACAAGTAGTCGATCGCGCCGATCGCCGTCGACAAGAACAGGATCAGAACCAGAAACTCGACGGCCATCTGCACCAGAACCGTCGTCGTCATTGCGGGCGTCAGATAAAGCGTGCCGATCATCTGGCTGGCGCGCGAGGCAAGAAAGCCGCCCAACGTTGCTGCATAGACCACAAGTTTCACGGAGCTTTTGCCGAACTCGAACAGACCGGCCCTTCCGAACTTGTTTCCGAACCCGGCCAGAGGCGAGATCTTGCTGAGCCTCATCTCGATTTTTTGCGGTGCAAAGACCAGCGACCGCTGCGACAGTATGGCGGCCAGGGCGGCCAAGGCGGGAAGCGCAAAGAACGGCGCGATTGCAATTCCAACGCTGCTGAGAATCCCGCCAACCGGCGCGGCGCTGCTCCGAAAGATCAGGTTTGACAGACGGTCTGATTGATCAAGCAAAATGGCACAAACATCGCCCAGATGCTGCAGCGACCCTGCACCCAAAGCCACCGCGGCAAGGACCATGCCACCATACCCCGCAGCCGTCGTCAGATCGGGGGAACGGACGAGCTCTCCTTTTTCGCGGGCCTGTTCCAGTTTGCGGGCAGAGGGGTCGTGCTCCTTGTCGGACTGGTCTTCCTCATCGCTCATCGAGTCACCCGCAGCGGTGCCGCGAAGAAATCGAAAAAGTCATGTTGCCAAACTGCAAGCGACAGCGGCACAACAACCGTCATCAACGCCAGCCCGCCCAACGTCAACGCCGGCGCTCCCACAAATGCGACAGCCAGTTGCGGCATCGCCCGGTTGATGACCCCCAAGGCCACGTTGTACACCAAGGATGCGACGACAAATGGCGCAGCCAGAGAAAACCCAAGCGCGAAGGCCCGCCCGATCTGAAAAAGCCCCCATTGAGCAAGATCCGACGGCCCGACAAACAATCCTGGCGGCAAAAGGTCGTATGACAGAATCAAGAGTTCGGCCACACGCACATGCAAGCCGCCGATCACCGCAAGCGCCAGAGCGGCGACAGTCAGCATGTTACCGACGGCTGGCTGCGGCTCACCCGCCATGCCGCCGAAAAGCTGTGATAGCGAAAGCGCCTGACCGGCAATGGACCCGGCAATCTGCAGGGCATGAATGAAAAGTCGCAATCCGATACCCAGGATCAGACCCGCCATCACCTCGGTCACCAGAGGGAGCGCGACCAGCCCGTTCATGACGGAAATCTTCTCCGCTGCCGCGGGCGCCACGATCACCGTAAAGGCAAGCGTCAGGCCCAGCCGCACCCGCTGCGGCACGGTCTGGTCGCCAAAGGCCGGCAGCAGCGCCATCATCGCTCCGACGCGCAAAAACACCAGAAACCCGATCTGAAGATACGTCTGGGTCAGACCGGTCAATTGCATCAGAGCGGCGAGAAGATCGGTCATGCCGGCACAAGGCCCACCATGGCGGGGCGCGCCTCGATCCCGATTTCCTCGTAGGACAGCACCGGAGCTGACAGGCTGCGCGCGCCCATAACCGTACGCAGGAACCGCCGCCGCAGGGTAGAGGTCACGATTGCGGGTGAAACCCCGTTTTCTGCGGCACGATTCAGCTTTTCCGCAAGGCCGTTCGCAAGCCGACTGAATTGCTCGGGCGGCAGGGCGACATCGCGCATCCCCCGGTCACCTTCAATCTGGTAGGTCACGAAAGCTTGCTCCCATTCCGGGGCAAGCTGGATCAGCGGGATGGTGCCGTCAGCACGGCGCAACTCTGCCACCAACTGAAACCCGAGCCGTTGGCGCACATGTTCGCACACCGCCTCGGGCGAACCAAAATTCCGCGCCTCGGCGACCGATTCAAGGATCAGCGGCAGATTGCGGATCGACACACGTTCCTCCAGCAAGAGCCGCAGCACCGCAAGCAAAAGATCGACGGGCACCTTGTCGGGAACCAACTCTTCCAGCAGCCGGCGGTTGGCATCGGCGCGGGCCGGGTCTGAGACGTTAACGAACTCATCCAGCAACCGCCGCAGCCCGCGCAGCGTCAGCAGTCGCGCCAGATTACCCTTCATCACTTCCAAAAGGTGCGTCGCCAAAACCTCGGCGGGCGAAACAACGGTCAACCCGGCCAGGGCCGCCATTTCCTGATGATCGGACAGAATCCACCGCGCAGGCGCACCGTAAACCGGTTCGCGCACGTCCTCGCCCGGGGGGGCTTGAACCCCGTCCATCAACAGCGCAAGCGCACGGTCCGGCACCAGACGGTCGCGCACGCTCTCTACCCCCTGCAGACGGATCCGGTAATGCCCGGGGGGAAGAATTGCTTCATCCGTCAGGCGCATTTCGGGCAGAATCAGGCCGAACGCGCTGGCAACATGGGTGCGCATGTTCTGGATGCGGCTATCAAGACCGGTGGCCGGATCAAGCACCATGGCCACCAGATTCGGCGCGAATTCAATGTGGATATCGTCAAAATCCAGCGTGTCGCCCAAGGATTTCGGACGCGGAGCTGCGGCCTCGATCACCGGTTCGACCACATTGGCGGTGTCACGACGATGGCCGAGCCAGGCTGCCCCTGCCAGTGCGGCCGCCCCCAGCATGAACGGCAAGAACGGCAATCCGGGGATAAGCGCAAACAGGGCCATCAGCACCGAAACCGTCCCCAATGCTGCCGGATACTTGCCAAGCTGACGGAAAAACGAAACATCCGTAGCGCCGGTCGCCCCGCCTCGCGCCAGCAAGAGCGCCGCCGCGATAGAGATGATCACAGCCGGAATCTGACCAACCAGCCCGTCGCCCACCGTCAGAATGGCATATGTCTCGAACGCGCGACCAATCGGCATGTCGTGCACGAACACACCCATGATCAGACCCATGATGATATTCAGCCCGGTGATCATCAGGCCCGCCACGGCGTCGCCCTTGACGAATTTGGACGCCCCGTCCAGCGAACCGAAAAAGTTCGTCTCGGCCAGCTCGCGCTCGCGCCGGGCTTTCGCCTCGGCGTGGTCGATGGCACCTGCGGCCATGTCGCTGTCGATCGCCAGCTGTTTGCCGGGCATCCCGTCCAGCGCGAATCGGGCACCAACCTCGGCCATGCGGCCAGCACCTTTGGTGATGACCATGAAGTTCACGATCAAGAGGACGCAAAAGATTACCACGCCCTGCAGCACACTGCCCGCCATGATGAAATTGGCAAAGCCTTCGATCACGCTTCCGGCAGCATCCGTGCCGGTATGGCCCTGCCCGATAATCAGCTTGGTGGACGAGATATTCAGCGAAAGACGCAGCATAAGCGACGCCAGAAGAATCGTCGGAAAAGCCGAGAAATCGAGAGGCCGTTCGATAAAGAGGGTAGTTGTGAACATCAGGATCGCCAGCGCGAACGACAGCGCAAGCCCGACATCCAGCATCCACGACGGAACTGGCAGGACCATCATCAGGATGACCGCCATCAACACCAACGCCAGCAGGATCGTGGGACGGAATATCAGTTGGGCAAGCGAGGGAGCACTCATGTCACGACGGATCGCCGAACAGCGGGCGTCGGGCCGACACGGCGGTAAACAGCGACGGCCCGGTTTGCGGCAAACCCGCCCGCAAAAGCGGGAATTGGTTTTCGCGGGGCTTCAGCGCGGCGAGACGCGCAGGTGCCTCGGTTTCCATTACCGGCAGTTGGTCGGACTGCGCCGCGAGGATCCGATCAAACCTGCGCCGGTATTTCTGTGCAAATTCTGGCGTACGAGAATGATAGGCCCCGGCCGCCACCGACCAGTCGCCAAATTCGCGGTAAAGGCGGTCAAGCAGCCGGGCCGCGTAAAGCGCATTGGTTTCGGGATCGAACATGCCCGACAGGTCGCGGAACCCCTCGGAGTGCCAACGGTGGTTCAGCTGAAAGCAACCGACATCGACATTGGAGACGCCATTGGCAATTTGGCCCGAGACATAGGTTTCAGCCTCGGCTCGTGTGTTGAACCAATGGCTGTCTCCGCCCTGATTTGCAGCCCAGGGCCAGGGCCGCATCTGACCGGCACCACCCTTGAGGGTTCTGCCGGTTTCCGTAAGGCTGATTGAAAGCAAGACCGCCAAAGGCACGCCGGTTTGTGCGGACGCATACTGCGATGCCACCTCACACAGGCTCGCGGGCGATTGCTCCCGTGCAGGAGCCGCTGTGGCAACGATACCTGCAAAAAGAAAACTGGCGGAGGCGACACCCAGTCGCTGCAGCAGAACACCCGTGACCCGGACCGACCGGAATTCGCACTTATCTGAGGACACTTTCCGCTCCACTCTGCCTCGTTCTGAGGCGTTGAGGGCAGACTAGTGCGCGAATCTTTCCAAAGTGTGAGGACCGACCATTTATTGGCTCAAGGCCCTTTTGCAATCGCCAGAAGATCAGACAGGGTTTTTCGCGCAGTTGCAGATTCGGTCACCAATGCACGGCTTTGTGCCAGTGGACCTTTCTGCCCAGATGTACCGGCTGTACCATCCTGAACTGGTTCTGCCGCATCGCCCGGAACAAGCAACCGTGCCGCCGGAGCCCAGGGATCATCCGTTGTCGCGGCGATCTGCGGCCATTCTGCAGAAATCCGAGTTGCATGTTGTTCCTGCTCGACATCACCCAGTTCTTCAAATGTGCGCGCCGCGGTTCTGGTGTTGCCCGCCATCATCTCGGCCTTGGCGATTTGCTCAAGCGCCTCATCCGACGTTAATCCTGCCAGCAGTCCACGGACAAGTGTCGGGTTACGCTCTTGCAGCGCCGCTTGTGCCAGAAGCAGTCTGTCCGTCGGATCAGCCTGCCCGGGCTGATCAGCCTCGAGCTGCAACCATGACCGCGCGAGGCTGCCAAAACCAACCTTCAGCAGCCGGGTCGCGATGTCGCGACGCAGCACAAGCGGCAGTTTCAGCCGCTCGGCATCATCCACCGCTGTCGCATGGTTCAAGAATGGCGCCTCCGGGGCATTGGCCAACAACCGCCAGACTGTTTCAGCAGCATCCGGGGTTGTGGGAAGCCGATCAAATGCGCCATCAAAATCGCCCAGCGCGGCACGGACCTTGGTCTGGACAAGGTGCAACGAGGGTTCCATTTCGGTGCCCTTGTACTCTTGTGCAAGCGCGTCAAAGGTGGTGACGCTCCGGGGATCAATGGGGTCATCGCTGTCAATCTGGCGCGTAACCATGAGGATTTTCGCCTTCACCGCGTCCGGACCGGTATCACTGCTCAGATCCGCAAGGTCATGTGTCGCAGCGGCGTTCTCACCCCTGTCGATCTTCAGCTCAACCTCAGTCAGCCGAACCGCCGGACCGGGGTTTCCCGGTCCTCGCACGATGGAAGCGACAAGCGTTGTGGCCGTCTGGAGATCACCCGAAAGACGGAATGCTTCCGCAAGCCTGGCTCCCAGATGTCGCCGCAGATGCAGCGGCAGGGCCGAGAATGTCCGCAGAATGGCGCGCTTGTTCACGGTTTGCGCGTTTGTCTGGGACAGATCGGCCAAAAGTGACCAGAGCGCTGCAGCGTTGTCGCAGGCGGCCATTCCGGCAAAGGCCCCGCCGGGATCTTCCCTGCCCTCCATGATACCGGAAAGGGTCAAAAGCTGGTCCTGCTGCCGGGGTTCTGTGCCAAAGACAGTCAGAATCTGATAGGCCTCGGCCCCGAAGCCAAGGTAGATATAAAATCGGGCCGTCCTCGCGACGGCGTCAGGGTCTGGCTTGTCGAACTCTCCGGCAAGGTTTTGCTTTACGTCAGCGAACTGATCTGGGATCCGGTCTTCCCGACCCCAAGTGCCTAGATCGACCTCGTCATCCGGGAAACAGGCGTCGCCGGATTGGGTGAGCCTTTCTGGTTCATCCGTGTCAAAATTAGCCACCAAACCAAGATTTTGGCCGATGCGCACTTGGGACGCCAAGGCATGATCGGATGTCGGTCCTTCGTCCGGATTGCGCTGCGGCAGTTCAAGATCGACCATCCCCCGCGATGCGCCGTCGCTGAGTTGACGCAAGAGTGTTCTCTTCACTTCGCCAAGATCGGCCGTTTGCGAGGGCTCGAGCGGCAGCGAAGGAGGAGTCGGCGTTGTGCTGGGCAAGCCCTGCCACTCATAGCCAGCCAAGCTGTTTGTTCGCTCCGGGCGCGCACGCGGGCGAGGTCGGTCTGCCACGGTCAGCGCCGGCATCACAGCACCACCAATAGAAGTTTCAAACGACGTACCTTGCGGCGGCGGCCCGTCCCGAACATCGACGACAATCGTGCCGGGCGCAATCTCGAACGGGGTCGCAAAACAGGCACAACCCACGCCGAATTGCAGCGTGCCGCTGTCTGGATTAAGCGAAACCGAGCCTATCCGGTTCTTCGTGATCTTGTCGAAAACTCTTGATAGATCGTAGCGGGACCGCGACTTCCCCAGTGATATCTCATACCCCGTTTCTGTTCGCCCGAAGGCCCAATCGACAGCCCCCCCGGCGTTGATCACAAGACGTGTGAACGCCCCGTGTTCGCCAGAAGTGACAGACACGGTCTGGGCTACCCCACCTTGTGCCACGACCATCAACAGAACAATCAGGATGCCTTTCATGCGACATCCTGTTTCAGCGAGCGTAGCGCCTCTTCCAGCGATGAAAACGAGGGGCGGACGTGATGCGGTGAATTCTGACGCCCGACTTCAATACACAGATTGGCCGCGTGGTTGTGAAGGTTGGCGATCAGAACCTCGCGGATCAAGTTGTAGAAATGCGCATCATCGTCAACAACCGCCTTGACCCGCGCCGCAAAGGGGCCAACCAGACCGTAGGCCATGAACACGCCCAGAAACGTGCCGACCAACGCACCGCCGATCATCTTGCCCAGAATTTCCGGCGGCTGGTCGATCGAGGCCATGGTTTTGATCACCCCTAGAACTGCAGCCACAATGCCCAGCGCGGGAAGAGCGTCGGCAATGGATTGCAGGGCGTGACTGGAGTGAAGCGCGTGCGCCTGTGCTGTCTCCATCCGCTTGTCCAGCACCTCTTCCACCTGATGCGGATCATCATAGTTCATTGATGCCGCGCGCAGCGTGTCGCAAATCAGATCGACGGACTCGTGATCTTTCTGAATTTTCGGATAACGCCCGAAGATCGTTGATTCCTTTGGGTTTTCGATGTGCTCTTCCAACGCCACCGGGTTCGACTTCGCGATTCTGATCAATTCGAACAACAAACAGAGCATGTCGCGGTAATCGGCCGGCTTCCATTTCGGGCCGGCAAACACCTTCTTGATGTCCTTGACCGTGTGTTTCACCCCGGCAAAATCGTTCGACAACAAGAACGCACCCACGGCTGCGCCCGCGATCATGGTCATCTCATGAGGAAGGGCGTGCAGAATAATCTCCAGCTTGCCGCCGGCGGAAACGTAGCCGCCGAAAACCATCACGAAGATGACCACGATACCGATAATGCCAAACATGGCCGCTCCCTTTGCCCTGAACTACCGTCATGCTGGCAGGGGCGGGTTAAGAAAAGCTGACGCGCGCCTGGAAAATTGCGTTCAATTAGTTCTTTGGCACCAGCGCATTGCGCCCTGCCAAAATTGCGCTGACGGCATATGCAGAATCGGGCGGCATTCCGGAAAGGATCGCGGCCGAGGCGGTGGGTTGCATACGGCCAAGAAACCCGGCAGAAAACTCCGGGTCCATCGAGGCAAAAAGCTTGGCCGCATCCTTGGGCTTCATCGCCTCATAAACCGACGTGAGACGCGCAAGATCGGCCTCGGCCGCCCCGTCAGCCAAGCTGAGCGTCGCCGAAAGCTTTGCCTCGGCTTCGGTCAGAGCGGTCATGCGCTGGTCAATGGCCGCATTGGCCAGATCAAGCGCGGCAAGTCGTTCTGCCAGCGCAGTTTCGCGGGATGCAACCTGCGTCTCGCGGTCGGTCAAGGCCTTGGCCAGGGCCGCAGGGGGCGTCGGGCAAATCAGAGGCGCCGCACCGTCACCTGCACTGGGCGCACGCGCCAGTGCCATGCCGAAGCCGTCTCCCAACCGCAAGGCCCCGGAGGATGCCAGAAGAAGCGAAAGGATGATCAGTGCGCCCCGCCCGGCGCGTTTGCGGCCACGGCTCATTCGGCTGCCTCCAGTCCGTCGCGCATGGAGCGGCGCCGCACGAATCGCAATCGCTTCTCCGCGGCATCCTCGGGGTCGGATTCGGGTGCCGGGTTCCAACGGTCGGCCAAGGGTGATGCCTTTGGCGATGGAAGATCGTGCATCGACGCCAGCAACAACTCCAGCCGGATGGCGGCAGCATCTGCCCGCGCGTTAAGACCCTGCAGGGCCGCGGCAGACCCCGAAGCTGCGTTGCGGGCCTGGTCGAGGGCTCTTGTCATATCGTCGACCTGCACGGAGAGGACGGCAATCGCCCCGCCCATCCCGGTTTCCAGCGTGGAAAACTTTTTCAGCCGGGCCGACAGGATGTAGCAATAGATTGCCGCGCCAAACGCGCCGGCAGCCATCAGGATATCTGCGATCAAGGCCATGATGCGCCCTTTCAGTTCAGAACAAATTCGGTGATCAGTAGATCGCGCACCCGGCCTTCGCCTGTGACGATCTGGATGCGGCGCAACATCTGCGCGCGCAGCGTCACAAGCGACGACGGGTCCTCAAGCTGGGCCACATCGACGGCACGCAGATAGCCGTTGATGACATCAAGAATGCGCGGCATCAGCATCGTCACCTCGGCCGCCATCGGCTTGTCGACCTCAAGCTGTGAGGACATGATCAGATGCGCATTGTTGGCCGCAGACCCCAGTGAGATCACCACTTGCTGCACCGGCACGAAGGCCAACTCCGGCAATCGTTCGTTGGCAGCCGTATTGTGCCGTCCCTCGGCCGGTGCCGCCTCACCATGGCCGGAGGCTGATTCGCCATGTCCAGCATCCACAGCCATTTCGCCATGATCGCCGTCGGGCTTTGCAGCCTCGCCGTGGTCAGCATCGGCCACGGTTTCCCCGTGCCCCCCACCGGATGGATCGGCCATGGCCGCATCTGCGGCCGGCCCCAGAACAAGTCCGGAATAGGTGGCATAAAACCCGCCGCCCCCAAGCACCAGCGCCAGTACGACGCCGATCAGCAGGGGCAGTTTGGATTTCTTCTTCTGGGCTGCATCGGGGGCAACTTCGGGGTCTGACATCTGATCCTCGGGCCATTCAACTGACCGATGTATAAGCCCAAGGACACTAACCGATTGTTAAGCCCAATCCGTCAAAGCTGCATCCATCGGGCAGAAGCCCCCTGGTTGGAGAACCCTTGTGCAAAACCTGATTACCCTTTGGTCGTCCCTCAGCGGTGTCAGACGATTCGTGGTGATCGGCGCGACTTTGATGATGTTTGCGGCCATACTGGGCCTGTCGCGCATGGCCACGGCGCCCAGCATGGCGCTGCTCTATTCGGGGCTCGACAGCACGGCAGCGGGTGAGGTGGTAGTGGCGCTGGAACAGCGCGGCGTCACTTACGAAGTGCAGGGCGATTCGATAAGGGTCGATGCCATGATGCGCGACGAGTTGCGCATGACCCTGGCCGCAGACGGCCTGCCGAAGGCCAGCGCCTCGGGCTACGAATTGTTGGATGGGATGTCGGGTTTCGGCACCACGTCGCAGATGTTCGATGCCGCCTACTGGCGTGCAAAAGAGGGTGAGCTTGCCCGCACAATCCTTGCCAACCCGCAGATCAAGGCGGCCCGCGTGCATATCGCGCAGGCCCCCAACCAGCCTTTTCAACGTGATGCCAAAGCCACCGCCAGCGTCACCGTAACAACGATCTCCGGCCGCCTGAGCCCGGTTCAGGCCCAGGCACTCAAGCATTTGGTCGCGGCGGCTGTCTCGGGGCTGAATGCCGACGAGGTGCAGATCATTGACACGGTCGGCGGGTTGATTGCGGGGGGCGACGAAACCGTTCAGCCGGGGCAGATGGGTGATGAACGCGCGGCAGAGCTCAAGCACAATGTCGAACGCTTGCTGGCAGCGAGGGTGGGGTCGGGCAAGGCGGTGGTCGAAGTGGCCGTCGATGTTGTGACAGACCACGAGCAGATCACCGAACATACGTTCGATCCGCAAAGCCGGGTCGCGATTTCGACCGATACGGAAGAGAAATCGAATTCCGCAACCGAACCCGGCGCAGATGTCACGGTTGCCTCCAACCTGCCGCAGGGCGAGGGTGCTGCAGGCGGGGCGAGCGGGCAAAGTCAGGGCAATGAAACCCGCGAACGGGTGAATTACGAGGTGTCCGAAACTCAGCGCGAGGTGCTTCGCGCACCCGGCGCCACCCGCAAGATCAGCGTGGCCGTCATGATCGACGGTATTCTGACGACGGCTGCCGATGGCACAACAACATGGGCTGCACGGCCAGATGCCGAGCTTGCCGTTTTGCGCGAACTTGTCGCCTCTGCCGTCGGTCTGGATGAATCGCGGGGCGATGTGCTGACCCTGAAATCCCTTCAGTTCGAATCCCCGCCCGTCAACGGAACACTGGCCGAGGCCGGTATGCTGGGGGCGTTCCAGACGTTCGATCTGATGTCGCTGATCCAGATGGCGGTGCTGGCGATTGTGGTATTGATCCTTGGGCTTTTTGTCATTCGCCCACTTCTGTTGGCGGCACCGCGCACAGCGCCGGGCGATAGCAGACCGCTTTCCCTTCCCGGGATGAGCGACGGTGCTCCTGGCAGCACAGGCTTCCCACATCTTGATGCAAGGAATGTGCTGAACGGCGAAATCGACGATGGCACGGGATTGCCCGGCCTGTCCGTGAACGGGCGGTCAGACCTTCCCGCCGATCCGATCGCCCGCTTGCGCCAACTGATTGAGGACCGTCAAGCGGAGTCGGTTGAAATCCTGCGCGGCTGGATGGAATCCCCCGAGGAGTCAACATAATGGCGCTGTTGTCGCTTGAGGTATTCGAAGGCCCGACGGAACAAGGCTCAGATACGGTCGTCACCGATATCGGCGCGATCGAGGATGCCAAACTGGCAGCGTACGAGCAGGGCTATACAGCCGGCTGGGATGACGCAAGCGCGTCGCAGGCCGACGATCAATCCCGGATCAAGGCCGACCTTGCCCGCACCCTGCAGACACTTGGCTTCACCTTTCATGAAGCGCGGGTTCACGTCCTGAATGCCATCGAACCCTTGCTTCTGGATATGGTCCGCACCGTTTTGCCTGCCACAGCGCGCGCTGCATTGCCGTCGATCGTGCTGGAAACGCTGATGCCGCTGGCCGGTGAAATGGCCGACGCGCCCGTCACACTTGTGCTGAACCCCGCCGTTCGACCCGCGATCGAGGCTTTGCTGGAACAGGCGACCGGCCTGCCGATCACGGTTTGCGAAGAACCGACACTAAGCGAGGGGCAGGTTTACCTGCGTCTGGGCGAAACCGAAACACGCATCGATCTTGATCGTGCAACCGCCGATATTGCCCGCGCTGTGCGGGGTTTTTTCGGCCATCCCGAAGGGAATTAATCCATGGACACCACCGCAGAGCCGAATCCGTTCAGCCAGGTGCCGATCGAAATCACCATTTCAGTCGGCAAAGCCCGCCCGCAGGTGCGTGAGCTTTTGAAGTTGCAGCGCGACGCCGTTTTGCCTCTGGACCGCCGGGTTGATGACCCGGTGGAGCTTTACGTCGGCGACCGCCTGATTGCGCGCGGCGAGTTGCAGGAACTCGAAGGTGAGCAAGCGGGCCAACTGGCCGTGCGCCTGACCGAAGTGGCAAATCTGCGCGGCGGGCTTTGATGCGCGCGGGCTGCCTGGCCTTTGTGCTGCTTGCAATGGCAGGGCCCGCGTTTGCGCAAGACCTGCCATTTGATCTGGGCGGCCAACTGGGTGGCGAAGGGTCACTCAGCCTGCGCAGTGTCCAGCTTCTGGCGTTGATAACCGTGCTAAGCTTGGTGCCCGGCATAGCCGTGATGGTGACGTGTTTTCCCTTTATCGTCACGGTTTTGTCGATCTTGCGGCAGGCCATAGGGCTGCAGCAATCGCCGCCCAACATGCTGATCGTCAGCCTTGCCCTGTTCTTGACCTGGTATGTGATGGACCCGATTTTCACCGAGGCCTGGGCAAAGGGGATAGAACCCCTGACCCAAGGCTCGGTCGATCTCCAAGCTGCGATCACCGCAACACTGGCGCCCTTCCGGGTGTTCATGGCGGCCCGGCTGGACCCGGACACGTTCACCTCACTTCAAAATCTGCGCCCCGGAGCAAGTGGACCCGCAATCGACGCCCCCCTTTCCATTCTGGTGCCATCGTTTCTGCTCAGCGAGATTCAGCGCGCGTTCGAGATCGGTTTCATGATCTTCATGCCGTTCCTGATCATTGATCTGGTTGTTGCGGCGGTGCTCATGTCGATGGGCATGATGATGGTGCCGCCTGCCATCGTGTCATTGCCCTTCAAGCTCGCATTTTTTGTCGTGGCCGATGGCTGGTCACTTGTTTCGGGCGCTTTGGTTCGCAGCTATTTCTAGAGCGTCTCGCGCAGGGCCATGCAACGGGTCAAGGGCGGGCCAATCCCCCCGATCTTGGCGTGCCGCGCGCCTCAGCAACTGGCCGGTAATCCCTAGCGCACCACAAACTCGGCATGCAGCGCCCCTGCGGCGTTGATGCTTTTCAGAATGTCGATCATGTCATAGGGTGCCACGCCCAGCGCGTTCAGCCCCGCCACGACTTCGGAAAGGTTCGTGCCCTCGCTCACTTCGGCAAGGCCGGTGCCATCGCCCTTTGTTATGTTGGTCTGGGTGCGTGGCACAACGACCGTTTCCCCATCGGTGAACGGGTTCGGCTGGCTGACAACAGGCGTTTCCTCGACCCGCAGCGTCAAATTACCCTGTGCCACTGCAACTTGCGAAATGCGCACGTCCGCTCCCATGACGATCGTGCCCGAGCGTTGATCGACCACCACCCGTGCCCGGGTTTCAGGCTCGACCAGCAGATTTTCCAGCCGCCCGATCACATGGGCGGGCGATGACATATAAGCTGCATTCAGATCAAGCGCCACCGTGCCCGAATCAAGCATTACAGCGATCGGGTTGCCGAATTCGCGGTTGATCGTCTGCTCGATGCGCCCGGCAGTCGTGAAATCGGGGCTGCGCAGAGCTAGCCGAAGCGAGTCGAGCGCGGTGAAATCAAACGCGATCTCGCGCTCCACCCGCGCGCCCGCCGGGATTGTGCCTGAAGTCGGAACCCCCTGCACGACACGCGATCCCTCGCCTTCGGCTGACACTCCGCCCGCAATGATCGTGCCTTGGGCTACGGCATAAATCTCGCCATCCGCGCCGTTCAATGGCGTCAGAACCAGCGTACCGCCAAGCAGGCTTTTCGCATCGCCGATGGCAGACACCGTCACATCAATCTGCCCGCCTGCGCGCGCAAAGGGGGGCAGGCTGGCCGTCACAAAAACGGCTGCCACGTTCTTGGGCCGGAACTGCTCACCCGAGACATTCACACCCAGCCGCTCCAGCAGGTTGGTCATGATTTCTTCGGTGAAGGGCGCGTTGCGCAACCCGTCGCCGGTGCCGTTCAGGCCGACAACCAGGCCATAGCCGACCAGATCGTTGCTGCGCACCCCGTCGAACTCGACCAGATCCTTTATGCGGATCGGCCCTGCCTGAGCAGGGAACGCGAACATTGCGGCAATCAATGCGATTCGTATCATCAAAGGTAATCCGCTAGGTTCAGGCGCGACAGCCGCGCGGTCAGTGTATAAAGCGTCTCGATCCGCGTCTGGGTTTCCTGCAGCCGGGTTGCAGCCTCGTAAGGGTCCACGGCCAGAAGGTCGGTCCGGGCAATCTGCAGCGCAGAGGCTTCAGATGCATTGCGGGTCTTTGCAGCCGCAATCTGGCCTTCGGTAATACCAAGGCGTGCGGCAAGATAGGTCTGATTGTCC
>JBGSRQ010000104.1:0-2405 GCA_041737515.1 Rhodobacterales bacterium
CTTGCGCTAAGGGAACCCGTCGTTCCGACACATACCAAGGAGTTTTCCCCCGATGGGCTATAAAGTCGTCGTCGCGGGTGCCACGGGCAACGTGGGCCGCGAAATGCTGAATATCCTCGCCGAGCGCGAGTTTCCCGTGGATGAAATCGTGGCTTTGGCCTCGCGCAAATCGCTCGGCACAGAAATCAGCTTTGGCGACAAGACCCTGAAGACAAAAGACCTTGAGGCGTTCGATTTCACCGGCTGGGACATTGCCCTGTTCGCCATCGGGTCGGAGGCGACCAAGATCTATGCGCCCCGCGCCACGGCAGCGGGCTGTGTGGTGATCGACAACTCGTCGCTTTACCGCTACGACCCGGCAATCCCGCTGGTGGTGCCCGAAGTGAACCCCGAGGCGGTGGATCAGTACAAGAACAAGATGATCATCGCCAATCCCAACTGCTCTACCGCGCAGATGGTGGTAGCTTTGAAGCCCCTGCATGACCGAGCGCGGATCAAGCGGGTGGTGGTTTCGACCTATCAATCGGTGTCGGGTGCCGGCAAGGACGGTATTGACGAGCTGTGGGACCAGACCAAGTCGATCTACAATCCGACCGATCACAAACCGCCGCGGAAATTCACCAAGCAGATCGCCTTCAACGTGATCCCGCATATCGACGTGTTTCTGGATGACGGATCGACCAAGGAAGAATGGAAGATGGTCGCCGAAACCAAGAAAATTCTCGACAAGTCGATCAAGGTCACAGCCACCTGTGTGCGCGTGCCGGTGTTTGTCGGCCATTCGGAATCGATCAACGTCGAGTTCGAGGATTTTCTGGATGAACACGAGGCCCGCGATATCCTGCGCGAAGCGCCGGGGGTGATGGTCGTCGACAAGCGCGAAGACGGCGGCTACATCACGCCCATCGAATGTGTGGGCGATTTTGCCACCTATGTCAGCCGCATCCGGCAGGACAGCACGATCGACAATGGCATCAACATGTGGGTGGTCAGCGACAACCTGCGCAAAGGGGCCGCGCTGAATGCCGTGCAGATTGCCGAAGTGCTGGGCAATCGCTGCCTGAAAAAGGGCTGAAATCTGAATCGGGCGGGCGCAAGCGTCCGCCCAGATTTTTTTCGCGCCATGTGAAACTTCCTCTCGGATCGCCCCGTTTCAATTGCGGGTGGATTGAGACAAGGAAAAAAACATGGCGATCATTTTTCGGAACATGCCTTTTATCTGGACCATTCTTGACCGCGCAGCCCGGAACAATGCCGCGCGCCGTCTGCCGCGTTCCACGCTGACCCGCGAAGAACTGGCCACCGTCTTTGCCCGAGAGCTTGGGTATTTGCGGCGGTAACTTTCCTGAAGCCGGGTGGCCTCAGAAAAATCAGCGCGTCGCAGAGAGTTTCCCCAAGTATTCCCGGTCGGCTTGCGTCTAATCTTGGACAGCAACCCGAACCGGAGCGATCTCATGCGCCATTTCCTTCTGACTGCGGCCTTTTTTCCAAGTCTGGCCTTTGCCGATGCGATTACCGCAACCAGCCATGTGACGGCGGTGACAATTTACGCTCAGGGGGCCGAGGTGACGCGGACGATCACCTTTGCCGCCCCTAAAGGTGAGCATGATCTTCTGATCACCGATCTGCCCGCCGAAACCCCTTCCGAATTCCTGCGGATGGAGCCTTCAGCCGGCATCCGGACCGGCGCATGGTCGTTGCGCCGTGACCGTCTGCCGCCGCGCGAGGAGCCCCTGTCGCCTGCCCGCATGGTCGCCAAGGCCGAGGTGGAACGGCTTGAGGCCTTCGCACAGGATGCGCAAGCCGTCGTTGACGCGATTGCCGCGCGCGAAAATGCCGCTCAGGCCCGGATCGGGTTTCTGACCCGGATGGTCAGCGGCGATGGCACGCTAGATACCGGGTCTGCCGAAACCCTGCGTTCTGTGGCGCAGATGGTGGGGGATGAGGTTTTGGCTGCAAACCAGACCATCCTTGCCGCCGGCAAGGATCGCCAGCCCGCGCAAAAGGCGCTGGCCAAAGCGGTTGAAGCGCGGGACAAGGCCATTGCTGCCCTTGATGCGCTGGCTCGGCCCGATCAGGATTATGCAGCCCTGTCTGTTGCCGTGACTCTGCCGCAGGATGGTGAGGTCAGCATGACGGTCACGCATTTCACCAACGCCTCGTGGCAGCCGGTTTATGACTTGAACCTTGTGACCGAACCTGCAGCACTTTTCATCAGGCGCGGCGTTCTGGTTCAGCAGCAAAGCGGCGAGGATTGGTCGGATGTTGCCCTGACCCTGTCCACCGCTCCGATCGCGGAAAACAGCGCGCCCAGCACCCTTTGGCCGATGCTGCGCCAGATCGCGCCTGATGCGCCGGCCGAAGATTTGGCCCGATACAAGGCGATGGACGCCGCGGGTGCGCCC
>JBGSRQ010000514.1:0-5880 GCA_041737515.1 Rhodobacterales bacterium
GCGCGGGCCGGCTCGAACAGGTGGCCAGCCCGCAGGATCTGCACGACCGCCCCGCCAACGCTTTTGTTGCCGGTTTCATCGGGCGCGGCGTGGTGATGGAGGCCGAGGTAACGGGGGTTGCGCCGGGCCGTGCACAGGTACGGCTGGCTGCCGGTCTGTCGCTGGTCGTGCGTGCCGATACCGCGCGGATCGGACCGGCACAGGTGCTGCTGCGCCCGGCCAATCTGCGCCCGGATGCGGATGGCAGGGCAGGCCGCGTCCTGTCCTGCACCTATCGCGGCGGCGCGTGGGAGGCCCAGATCCATCTGCACGGGCTAGGCTTGCCCGTGGTTGTGGACTTGCCAGACAAGGCCTCGCCCGGCGGGCACGTGGCGCTGACCATCACAGATGGTTGGCTGCTGCCGTAGACCTGAAATCTGGCCAGGCACTCTACCGACGGTCAAGCGCGCTGCAATTGTCATTCAAAATTCATCAGGCTGACAGGCGAACGTCACTGCAGGCTACCAATCACGTGCAGTCGCTTTTCCGCTGCAATCCCTGTCAGGAGACGAACCCATGGCTCATTTCGGACGACACCTGTTTTCGGCAACCGCGATGATCTGCGGTGCAGCCTCGGCCGCTGTGGCAGATGTGCAGGTCACATTCTGGCACAGCTTTGGCGGCGGCGGTGGCGATTCGCTGAACGCGATCATCGCGGATTTCGAGGCGGCCAATCCGGGGATCGACATCGTCCCCGAGCATATCGGCAACTATAATGACATCGTGGCAAAACTGCAGGCTGCCATTCCCGCCAACCGCGGCCCCGACGCGGTGATCCTAGAGGTCACGCGCTATGGCCTGTTCGCCGACAATGGCGTGCTGATGGACCTGACGCCCTTGCTGGATGCCGATCCGCTGAAGGCCAATCTCTTTGATTTCGCGCGCGAAGTCGGAGTTTATGACGGCAAAAATTATATCGTGCCGTTCAACAACTCAACCCCGGTCCTATACTATAACCGAACGCTTCTGGATCAGGCCGGGCTCACAGAAGAGCCCGCCCTTAAGACCTTTGACGATCTGCTGGCCGTGTCCAGGACTGTCACGGAAAAGCTGGGGGCCGACGGCATCTACGGCATGACGGCACCGGGGCAATTCGCGCGGTGGGGGCTGATCATGTCGAACGACAGCGATCTGATCGACAGCGTCAGTGGCGATATCCTGATTGACGCGCCGAACACGATTGAAGCTTACGAATGGATGTCGGCGCTGGTGAATGAACACAAGGTCGCGTCCCCGGACGGCGTTACCGACGAAGATCTGGGCGAGGCCGCGTTCGTGTCGGGCAAGTCGGCAATCATGTTCGGCTCGACCGGAAACTATGGTGATTTCGTGGAGGCCTTGGGTGATGCGCTGCAAGTGCGCCCAATGCCTTGCAACAAGGTCTGCCGCGTGCCGATCGGAGGAGCCGGCATCGGTATTCTTGCCAGCGCCGAGGCCGAGGTGCAGGCGGCCGCCTACAAGTTCGTCAGCTATGCTGCGTCGCCCGAAGCCAACGCCAAATGGTTCGCTGCGACCGGCTACATGCCGATCAACGTCAAAACCGCCGAACAGCCGGTTGCCGCCGAGGCGCTTGCCAGCCAGCCGGGCATCCGCGTTGCCATCGATCAGCTTCCCTTTGCCAAGGGTCGCCCGCGCCCACCGGTGGTGACTTGGATGCGCTCGACCGAATATGATGTCTGGCAGGCCATTGCCCTGGGTCAGCGACCTGTGGCTGACGCTCTGACCGAATTTGCGGCTCAAACCCGCGAGGAAGAAAAGCGCGGTCAGTGACACCTGCCCGCCCGAAACAGACGATGCCGGTTGTGCCACGCCAAAGCCAGATTGCCCGGCGCAAACTTTTGCGCCGGGCAACACCCTATCTGTTTGCCCTGCCACTGCTGTTGTTCATCGCGGTGTTTACCTACTGGCCCATCGCGTCGTCGGTGAACCTTTCGTTCCGCGAATGGAACTTTCTGACGCCGGAGAAACCCTTTGTCGGTCTGCGGAACTATCAGGACCTGCTGACGCAGCATGCCTTCTGGAATGCGGTCCAGGTGACAATCATCTTTACCGTCATCTCGGTGCCATTGCGCCTTTGCCTCGCGCTGGCCATCGCGAGCTACCTTGTGCGCGAAACCCTGCCGTCCCGCTTGCTGCGGGGAGCGCTTTTCCTGCCGTCTGTGACGTCGACCGTATCCATCGCTGTGGTGTTCTCGTGGATCTTTGCGACCGATGGCGGGATGATGAACACCGTGCTGGTCGCCGCTGGCGGGCCGAAAGTGCCGTGGATGCAAGACCCCGCCCTGGCGCTCTATGTGCTGATCTTTCTGAACACGTGGAAACAGCTTGGCTATGACGTGGTCATCTATATCGCGGGCCTGCAGGCGGTATCGCCAGAGCTGTATGACGCGGCGGCGGTGGATGGTGGCGGGCGGTGGCATGTATTTCGCCGCGTTACCGTGCCGCTGGTGATGCCGACCACCTATTTCCTGCTGGTGATCTCGGTGATCGAGGCGTTTCAGGTCTTTACCATCGTCGATGTGATGACGCGCGGCGGCCCCGCGGGGGCGACCGATATGTTGGTTTACATGCTTTACCGCGTCGGCTTTACGCTGTTCGACATCGGTACGGGGTCGGCTTTGGCCGTCCTGCTGTTCCTGTTGTTGATCGGGCTGGCCCTTATCAAATCGCGTATCCTGGGGCGGCGGGTGCATTATGAGGCGTGACGCCCACTGGCCCGTCGCATTGGCGCTGCTCGCCGGGGTGCTGTTCCTGTCGCCCGTGCTGTATTCGGTCTGGATCTCGTTCCAGACCGCCAGCGGCTATTACAGCGGCCGTATCGAGTTCACGCTCGACAACTACGGCCGCGCAATCGGGCAGTACAACTTTGCCCGGTATCTGCTGAACAGCGTAATTGTCTCGGGGCTGGTCACGCTGATCGGCATCACGCTGGCCACCATGGCCGCCTTTGCCTTCGCGCGTTGGCGGTTTTGGGGCGGTGATTTTCTGTTCGGAGCTGTGGTTGCCACACTGATGATCCCCAGCCACATTACGCTGATCCCGAATTATCTTATGCTGGCGCAGGCGGGGTTGCTGGATACCTATGCCGGGCTGGTCCTGCCCGCTATTTCCAACGGGTTCGCCGCGTTCTTCCTGCGCCAGTATATCCGGGGCATCCCGCGCGCGCTCGACGAGGCGGCCTACATGGACGGTGCCACGCCCCTTCAGGTGTTGTGGCGCATCATCGTACCGCTTGCGCGGCCTGCGATCCTGTCGATGGGCCTCTATATTTTCATCACCGAGTGGAACAGCTACATCTGGCCGCTGGTTGCGGTCGGCCGGCAAGAGATGTTCACCCTGCAGATCGGGCTCGCGCGGCTATACAGCATCAACCCTGGTGAAGGGCTGATCGACTGGCCGCTGGTGATGGCGGCTTCGACGCTGACACTGCTGCCGGTTCTTGTGGGGTTCCTGTTTGTCGAGCGGCACCTGATCCGCGGCATCACCATGGGGGCTGTAAAATGAACGGACACCACACGCGCATCGCGTCACACCGCGGTGGCACTCTGGAATATGGCGATTCCACGCCCGCGGGCTTTTCTGCGACCGCAGGCATGCCGCTCGAGGAGGTGGAGTTCGACCTACACCCGACATCGGACGGTGCCATAATCGTGCACCACGATGCCACGCTGGATCGCACCACCGACCGGACGGGGGCCATCGCGGCGCTGACGGAGTCCGAGGTTTGCCGCGCCACGATCAACGGATCGGGCGGCGCGCATCCGCTGACCCTTGCCGCGCTCTGCGCCATCTTCCGCGACAGCGCGGTCGATTTCCGCTGCGAGATCAAGCCCGGCCCTGACGGGCGGCCCTATGCGGGCTTTGTGCCCAAAGTCGTTGCAGCGTTGCAGGGCCAAGCCATGCTGCACCGCACCACATTTTCATCGTTCCAGATCGCAACGATGGACGATCTTGCGCAGGCCACCGACCGGCCACGCCTATGGCTGGTCAGCCCCCCGGTGCTGCACCAGTTGGGGCCTGCGGCGGTCATCGAACTGTCCCGGACGCATCTGGTGCCGGAAATCGGCGTGCATGTGGATACCGCCGATGCGGGGCTGATGGGCCGGGTTCTGGACGCTGGCCTCGAGTTCGGCGTCTGGGCGGCCCATGGTGCAGCGCAGATCGACAAGGCGCTGGACCTTGGCGTGAAGGTGTTCACCACCGACCGGCCGAGCCTTGCCATCGCGCGACGTGGCGCAAAGCCGGGCGATGCGGGATGACGGAAATCACGTTGCGCGGTATCCGAAAGGCCCATCCGGGCGGCCCTCAAGTTCTACATGGCATCGATCTGGACATCCGCAGCAGGGAATTCGTGGTGATCGTTGGACCCTCGGGCTGCGGCAAGTCCACCCTTCTGCGGCTGATCGCAGGCCTGGATGACTGCGACACGGGCGATATCCTGATCGGCGGTCAGCGGGCCAATGAACTTGCCCCCCAAGACCGCGACATCGCGATGATCTTTCAGAACTACGCGCTTTATCCCCACATGACGGTGCGCGAAAACATCGCCTTCGGGCTGGAGCTGCGTAAGATGCCCAAGGCCATCCGCAACGCCCGCGCGGAGGCGGTTGCCGAAACATTGCGCCTTGGTCCTTATCTGGACCGCAAGCCTGCCGCGCTGTCCGGGGGGCAACGTCAGCGGGTCGCGATGGGCCGGGCCATCGCGCGGCAGGCGTCGGTGTTCCTGATGGACGAGCCGCTGTCGAACCTCGACAACGCCCTGCGCACCGAATTGCGAACAGAGATCAAGGACCTGCACTGCCAGCTTGGCGCGACGATCCTCTACGTCACCCATGACCAGACCGAGGCGCTCTCTCTGGCCGACCGGATCGCGGTGCTGAAAGACGGCCATCTGCAGCAGTTCGACACGCCTGATGCGATCTATGACCGTCCAGCAAACCGCTTTGTCGCGGGGTTTCTGGGGCAACCAGCGATGAATTTTCTGCCCGCCGCTCGGGTGTTTTCCCATGCCTTGCCCCCCGGCACCGAGGCAGGCCTGCGGCCCGAGGCCTTGACGCTGCACGCCCACCAACCCGCCGGCGCCGCTGTCGAGGGCCGGGTCATGTTGGTCGAGGCGACAGGCGCTGGTCTGATCCTGCACTGCGATACCGATGCTGGCCGGATCGTCGCCATCGCCCCGCGCGCCGAGCGACCGCTCATCGGCAAACCGCTCTGGATCGAGCTTGATCCGGCGCGCGCACTGTTGTTTGACCCGTCAGGCATCAGAATCGAAGTCAAATAGTCGCCCTTTGTCGCCTCCAGAGGTAGCCAGACCAACCTTGGCGACATGGTTGGAGTTTGGACTATGTCTTGGTCCAGAAGGCCAAGAACCCCGGAGTTGAGAGCCCCTGTACGAGGTTGCCGCTGATTTCGTTTCAGGGTGCGGATCATTTGGCAGATTCCCGTCTTTTCCTCATAGCCGCGACATGTCCAGGATTGCTGCATCCAAAGTGTAGGCTGCCGCCGAGTTTCCAAAAGTGAGGAAGGCAATTCCAAGGTCTCGCAGGCCGTCGCGCGCGTGCTATACAAGGTGTGCACAGGCACCCAAACAAAGCCCTTGGGTAAAGTACAATTTGCCGTATTTTGCACATATGAAGCCGCCAGCATCTGCCTTTCATGATGATCTCGACGATCCTCTTCCTGGTGTCGAAGAGGCAACTGAAGACGACCTGTGGTTCCTGCCAGGTCCGATCGAAGCAGAGCACGACGATTTGCCGCCCGGGCCACGGGCGGAACCCCGCGAGATCGAGGTTCTCGATGGCTGGCGGAGGGCCGAAGCAGGCCATGCCGCGCGGCTCGCCC
>JBGSRQ010000375.1:0-2718 GCA_041737515.1 Rhodobacterales bacterium
ACTACAAACGCGCCATCGAGGCCGCCGAGGCGGGGGCTGCCTGCCTGCGGATCAACCCCGGCAACATCGGCGACGCGCGCCGCGTGCGCGAGGTGGTCAAGGCGGCCAAGGATCACGGCTGTTCGATCCGCATCGGGGTGAACGCCGGGTCGCTGGAGCGGCATCTGCTGGAGAAATACGGCGAGCCGTGTCCCGAGGCGATGGTGGAAAGCGGGCTCGACCATATCAAGCTGTTGCAGGACAACGACTTTCACGAGTTCAAGATTTCGGTCAAGGCGTCGGACGTGTTCCTGGCCGCCGCCGCCTATCAGCAACTGGCGGACGCCACCGATGCGCCGATCCATCTGGGGATCACCGAGGCCGGGGGGCTGACCTCGGGCACCGTCAAGTCGGCGGTCGGGCTGGGCAATCTGCTGTGGGCCGGCATCGGCGACACGATCCGGGTGTCGCTGTCGGCCGACCCGGTCGAAGAGGTCAAGGTCGGCTTCGAGATCCTGAAGTCGCTCGGCCTGCGGCACCGGGGGGTCACGATCATCTCGTGCCCGTCCTGCGCGCGGCAGGGGTTCGACGTGATCAAGACCGTGTCCGAACTGGAAAACCGTCTGGCCCATATCACCACCTCGATGAGCCTGTCTATCATCGGCTGTGTGGTCAACGGCCCGGGCGAGGCATTGATGACCGACATCGGCTTTACCGGCGGCGGGGCAGGGTCGGGGATGGTCTATCTGGCCGGCAAGCAAAGCCACAAACTGGGCAATGCCGGAATGATTGATCACATTGTCGAACTGGTGGAACAAAAGGCCGCGGCAATCGAGGCGGAAACGGCAGAGGCGGCGGAGTAGGGCGGTCCCGGCCGGGATGATATAAGTGGCTTAAGGTCAGGGTTGATGAAAGGCACAGGGCAAACGGCTGGTTTGAGCCCTTTACGGCCATTTGCGCTCTGCCGACGAAGTAGACAATGTGGCCTTGACCACCGTAATCTTGTCGCTTCAGTCGACCCCGGAGGAATACATGTCACCCACGATTATCTCATCTGATGCCCTGCCCAAACCTTCTCCGTACTTCAGCCACGCTGTGAAGGCTGGCGGCTTGGTATTCGTATCTGGCACCGCCCCGTACTCGCCCGAGACGGGCAAACTCGTTGGGACGACTATCCAGGAGCAGACTGCCCAGGCACTTCGCAACATTACCGCGATCTTGGAGTCGGCTGGCACCAGCCTGAACAAGGCAGTGAGTGCGACGGTCATCCTCGCTGAGGAGGAGGACTTTGCCGGCATGAATGAGGAATGGCTGAGGTGGTTTTCCGCCAACCCTCCGGCGCGTCAGGGCGCAAAGCTCCCGGTAAAGGTGCCCGGGCTCAAGATTTCGGTCGCGATGATCGCCGAGGGATAGATCCGAAATTGGAGCATGTGAGCTTCGGCGAACGTCCGCTCCGTCCCGCAAGGCGGACCGTCGCTGCGCATGCGGTGCCAGTCTGATCCCTAGCCCTTGCGTTCGTCTGCAACAATCTGGCGCAGGCCGTCCAGCGGCACATAGCCGCGCAGCATCTGGCCCTGCACCACGAATGTCGGCGTGCCGTTGATCTGCAAGGCGGTGCCAAGGGCGTGGTTGGCCTGAATGATCGCGGCAACTTCGGGACCGTCCATCGCGGTCAGGATGGTTGGGTGATCCAGCCCGAATGTTTTGGAAAGGCCCTCCAGCGAGACCGGCGTGATATCGGCGCGCAGCGTCATCAGCGCATCATGAACCGATTTGTAGGCGTCATCCCCCGCGACGTTGCGCACCGCGATGGCATAGCGCGAGGCGAGCAGGGAATCGTCACCCAGTATCGGGAACTCCTTGACGACAAGGCGGATGTTTCCGTCGGCCTTCAACAACTCCTCAACCTCGGGGAACGCCTTTTTGCAATAACCGCAGCGGTAATCCATGAATTCGACGATGGTGATGTCGCCTTCGGGGTTGCCACCGACCCAGCTTGTCGGATCGTTGTAGATCGCGTCGGCATTGGCGGCCAGCAGGTCACGGTCGGTTTGTGCGGCTTGCTGCTCCTGCCTCTGGTTCAGCACGTCGATGGCTTCTTTCAGCACCTCGGGGTTTTCCAGCAGATAGGCACGGACTTCGGCGTGAAAGGCCGCACGTTCGGCGTCCGACATCTTGGCGATGTCAAAGGCAAATGCGGGTGCGGCAAGGCACAGGCCAAGGGCGGTTGTTGCGAACAGGCGGATCATGGCGTCACTTTCAAAACTTGGCGCGGGCAGGACCTCGCGGATTCTTCGGCTCTTGTCTGGCGCGGTTTTGCACGCGCACTTGCAGAAATACAAGCGGATGCCTGCGCTTGACCGCCCCGCACGCAAGCGGCACTGTCACGACAATGGTAGCGGGGGCGCAACGACGGTGACAAGGCATGCAGCGACACTTCGCCGATTTGTGATCCGGGCGGTGATGATCCTTTGCCTGAGCGGCGGGCCGGTGCTGGCGCAGGACCTGTCGGCATTGGCCCGGCTGAACCCGCCAGAATCGTCGGTTTCGGATGCGGGCGGCGGAATCGGCGTGGCCCTAGCGCTGTCGCAACCGGTGCCGTGGCGGGTGCGGGTGCTGGACATGCCGCCGCGTCTGATCCTGGATTTCCGCGAAGTTGACTGGACCGGGATCGACCGGGTGGCCCGAACCTCGGGCCATGTGAAAGCGCTGCGTGCCGGCGTGTTCCGGCCTGGCTGG
>JBGSRQ010000408.1:0-3412 GCA_041737515.1 Rhodobacterales bacterium
GGCCCTTGCCCGCCCCCTTGCGCGGCTTGAGGGGCATCTGGCCGCGCATGACTGGTTGATGGGCGACCGCTTTACCGTGGCCGACCTGATGCTGGCCGAATGTCTGCGCTACGGGCAGGGTCACGCGCCCCTGATGGAAACCATCCCCGCCACCGCCCGTTGGCTTGCCCGCTGTCAGGCCCGCCCGGCCTTCAAGGCGATGTGGTCTGCACGCCTGGCTGAACCTGAATGACACAACATCTTGCGCCACCCTGCGCCGGGGTGGTCTAATCACCGTTCCAAGCGCCTCATAAGAATCGAGCACAAAATGGCCAATGACCTGCTGTCCAGCCCCCCCGAAAGCTATGACGCATCCTCGATCGAGGTGCTGGAAGATATGGAGCATGTCCGCCTGCGCCCCGGTATGTACATCGGCGGCAAGGACGACCGCGCGCTGCATCACATGGTCGCCGAAATCATCGACAACTCGATGGATGAGGCGGTAGCGGGTCATGCCAACTGGATCGAGGTTGAACTCCATGAAAACGGCCATGTCTCGGTGCGCGACAACGGACGCGGGATTCCGGTGGGCATGCACCCGAAATTCCCGACGAAATCCGCGCTGGAGATCATCTTTTGCACCCTGAATGCGGGCGGCAAGTTTTCGGGCGACAGCTATCAGACCTCGGGCGGGTTGCACGGCGTCGGGTCTTCGGTGGTGAACGCACTGTCCGACCATCTGCGGGTCGAGGTGGCGCGCAACAAGGAACTCTACGCGATGGAGTTTTCGCGCGGTGTGCCGCAGGGGCCGCTGGCGAAAATCGGGGCGGCCCCGAACCGGCGTGGCACGGCGGTGACGTTTCACCCCGACCCGGATATCTTCGGATCATTGACGCTGAAGCCGCACCGTCTTTTCAAGATGGCGCGGTCCAAGGCCTATCTCTATTCCGGCGTCGAAATCCGTTGGAAAACCGCAATCGCCGATGGCGACACCCCGATGGAGGCGACCTTCCGCTTTCCCGGCGGCCTTGCCGATTATCTGAACGAGCAGCTTTCCGGATCAACCACCTACGCCGACAAGCCCTTTGCCGGAAAGGTCGGATTTCCCGAAAAATTCAATGTGCCGGGGTCGGTCGAATGGGCGATCAACTGGACACCTGCGCGCGACGGCTTTTTGCAAAGCTATTGCAACACGGTGCCCACCCCTGAAGGCGGCACGCATGAGACGGGCTTCTGGTCCGCGATCCTGAAAGGCATCCGGGCCTACGGCGAGTTGGTCAAGAACCGCAAGGCCAACCAGATAACCCGCGATGACATGCTGGCAGGCGGTTGCGCGCTGATTTCGGTCTTTATCCGAGAGCCGCAATTCGTGGGCCAGACCAAGGACCGTCTGGCAACGGAAGAAGCCGCAAAATATGTTGAAAACGCCGTGCGCGACCATTTCGATACCTGGCTTGCGAATGACACCAAATCTGCCGGCGCAATTCTGGACTTTCTGGTGCTGCGCGCCGAAGAACGCCTGCGCAGACGCGCCGAAAAGGAAACCGCGCGCAAGACGGCGACGAAAAAGCTGCGGCTGCCGGGCAAGCTGACCGATTGCAGTTCCAAAACCCGCGAGGGGACGGAGTTGTTCATCGTGGAGGGCGATAGCGCCGGCGGCTCGGCCAAGGGGGCGCGCAACCGCGAAACGCAGGCGCTGCTGCCGCTGAAGGGCAAGATCCTGAACGTGCTGGGGGCGGCGTCGTCAAAGCTGAACGAAAACTCCGAGATTCGTGATATTTGCGAGGCGTTGGGGGTGCAGATGGGCACCCGCTTCAAGGTGGATGATCTGCGCTATGACAAGATCATCATCATGACCGACGCCGATGTGGACGGCGCGCATATTGCCAGCCTTCTGATGACGTTCTTCTTCACCCAGATGCGCCCGATGATCGACCGGGGGCATCTTTATCTGGCCTGCCCGCCGCTATATCGGCTGACCCAGGGGGCGAAACGGCTTTATGTGGCCGACGATGCCGAGAAAGAAGAGTGGCTGGCCAAAGGTCTGGGTGGCAAGGGAAAAATCGACGTTCAACGCTTCAAGGGATTGGGCGAGATGGATGCGAAAGACCTCAAGGACACCACCATGAACCCCGAAACCCGCAAACTGATCCGCGTCAGCATCGACGAGGACGAACCGGGCGAAACCAGCGATCTGGTGGAGCGGTTGATGGGGAAAAAGCCGGAACTGCGGTTCCAGTATATTCAGGAAAACGCGCGGTTTGTGGAGGAGCTGGACGTTTGATCGGTGCAAGACTTTCGAAATGCAAACGGCCCCCAATCGGCAGACACGATACACACCCGCCGATCTGGAAACACTCGTTGCGCCAATCCGAGGATGATGCGCCGTCCGGACCGCTTCCCTACTGGAAATGTTGGAACAGAACGTCGCGCTGTCAGCCGGTCATATCGTCAAACTGCTGGTCCGCCCAAACGAAGGTTTGCTGCCAATACCGCTTTCAATTGGCGGTGATTGCATCCAGGTCTTCGCGCGCGAGGAAGTCGACCCGGACGGCGAATTGAAGTTCAACACGAAACGCGCGCCATTGGACGTTTTCAAGGTTCATTCGGGATTTCCGGCAATCGGTTCGGATTGGCATTTCAGACTCCAAGAAGATTGCCTGACAAAGGATCGCTGAAATCCCTTCACTTCTTCTTGCAGACTTTGATCTTCGGATCCAGTTTCGGCAGTTGATAGCCCGACAGCATGTGGAATTCCTTGGTCCCGCCGATCTTCCTCCAGTTCGCGACAAACTGACGTTTCATTTCGCCGCGGTAGAATTCGGCCACCCGCATGTCCAGCATCAGATCTATGTCGGGAATCCCGGTCTTGGGGTGCGAACCGTGAAATCCAAAGCGCGCGGTGCGCTCGACGCAGGTGTTGGGCAGGGTTATGAAGATCGTGCAGGCCGACACGCAAAAGCCGCTGATCCGCACCGAATCCTCGCGCGCAAGCTTTTTGCGGCGGTTGCGGTATTCGGTGACATTGCCGCCGAAATCGTTGCGGATCAGAACCTCTCGGGCCTGCACCACACTGCCCGTGACGGGCAGGAACATCAGCGCGATCAGCATCATAACCAGCAGTCTCATGCCACATCCTCCGCAAAATCGGCGACCACCCGTCCCGCCTCAAGCCGCACGATGCGGTCCATCCGGGCAGCAAGGGCCATGTTGTGCGTGGCGATCAGCGCCGAAAGCCCGGTATCACGCACAAGATCCATCAGGGCGGCAAAAACCTGATCCGACGTTGCGGGATCAAGGTTGCCCGTCGGTTCATCCGCCAGCAGAAGTTTTGGCGCGTTGGCCAGGGCGCGGCAGAAGGCAACACGTTGCTGCTCACCCCCCGACAGTTCCGCCGGGCGGTGGGCGGCGCGGTGCGCGACACCGACGCGGG
>JBGSRQ010000421.1:0-4932 GCA_041737515.1 Rhodobacterales bacterium
GCCCGGTGGCATAGCGCATGACACCGACGCCCTGCCGCTTGCCCTGCACGAACGCGCCCTCATACACGTCGCCAGAAGGATAGGTCGCGATGCCCTGACCGTCGATCGCTCCGGCCTTCCACGCGCCCACATACCTGAACCCGTCCGGCATCGTGATCTCGCCCTGACCCTGCCGCGCACCATCCGCAAAATCGCCTGTGTAAACCGACCCGTCGGGGTAGGTGGCGGTGCCGCGTCCGGCCTGTGTGCCCGCCCTGAAGCTGCCCTCATAGCGGTAGCCGCCGGGAAAGATCATCACTCCCTGACCTTCCGGGCGCGCGTCGACGAAGGCCCCCTCATAGATGATACCGCCCGCATAGGTCGCGCGACCCTTGCCGGCTATGGTGCCGCCCGCCCAGGTGCCGTCAAACCCCGAGCCGTCCTTGTAGGTGATCTTTCCCTGGCCATCCGGTTGACCCGCCTTGAACACGCCGACATAGACCGACCCATCGGGATAGGTCAGCCGTCCCTGACCCTGCATCTGGCCAGCGACCCATGCGCCGTCATAAACCGTGCCATCCTTGCCGCGAAAGACGCCCTGACCCTGCCGAGCGTCTGAAACAAAATCGCCGTCATAGGTATCGCCGCCGCCATAGCTGGCGCGGCCCTTGCCCTGCCGCTGGCCATTGACAAGCGCACCCTCGTACATGTCGCCGTTGGGTTGGGTAAGCTTGCCGGTGCCGTTGATCTGGCCATCGGCCCAGTCGCCGACATAGGTCGTGCCATCGGGCAGGGTCAGAGTGCCGCGCCCCACCCGCTTGCCCGCGACAAAACCACCCTCGTAAACCGTGCCGCCGGGATAGGTCATCCGGCCCTCACCTTCCTGCAGGCCCGCAACCCAGTCGCCGTCATAAGCAATGCCGCCGGGGTTATCGAGCCGACCCTTGCCCTGGTGCACCGCATTCACGAAATCGCCGGTATAAGTCTTGCCATCAGCGTATTTGGCGACACCCTGCCCGGTGATCTGGCCGTTGGTCCATTCGCCCACATAGGTTCCGCCATCGGGATAGGTGATTTTGCCGCGCCCTTCGGGTTTGCCTGCAACAAAAGTGCCCTCGTAGACCGATCCGTTGGGGAATTTCGCGCGCCCCTCGCCCTTGATCTGACCTTCGACCCACGCGCCTTCATACTCATAACCATTTGGCAGGGTGTAACGCCCGGTGCCATCTGGCAGACCGGCGGCAAAGGTGCCCTCGTAGATGGAGCCATCGTCGTATTGCTTGGTGATGACCTGCGCGCATGCCGGCCCGGCCAGAACGAAAGCCAACGCCAGAACGACGCCCGATTTCCCAAACAATGCCACTGTCATATGCCCGCCCCGCTTCATTGCCCGCTTTTGCGGCAGGCTATAGCCTAACTTTGCACCCCGCCCCTGACAAGCGCGGGTGGCGCGCATTCGGCTTTTCCTTGCCGGCAACTCTGCTAGGTATGCAGCGACCTGATCTGTTGAGACATATCCATGACGGACCGCTTCCGCCTGACCCTTGCGCAACTGAACCCGACGTTGGGCGCAATCGGCGCCAATGCAGCACTTGCGCGGGACGCCTGGGCGCAGGGCGCGGCGGCAGGGGCCGATATGGTCGCCCTGACCGAGATGTTCATCACCGGCTACCAGACGCAGGATCTGATCCTGAAGCCCGCCTTCGTGGCCGACGCTGTTGCCGCGATAAAAGCTGTTGCGGTGGATTGTGCCGATGGCCCGGCGCTGGGCATCGGCGGGCCGCATCTGCGGGATGGCAAGTTGTATAACGGCTATTACATTTTGCAGGACGGCAAGGTTGCGACCGTGGTTCTTAAACACGAACTGCCCAATGACGGCGTGTTCGAGGAAAAGCGCCTGTTCACCGCCGCCGATGTGCATGGCCCCTACCGCATCGGCCCCTTGCGCATCGGCACGCCGATTTGCGAAGACGCCTGGCACGCCGAAGTCGCCGAAACCCTGGCCGAGACGGGGGCCGAGATCTTGCTGGTGCCCAACGGCTCACCCTATCACCGGGGCAAGCAGGATCACCGGATTCAGCTGATGGTCTGGCGAGTGGTCGATACCGGGCTGCCGCTGGTGTATCTCAACATGGTTGGCGGGCAGGATGATCAGGTGTTCGACGGCGCATCTTTCGTGCTGAACCCCGGCGGGCAGTTGGTGGCGCAGTTGCCGCAGTTCGAATCCGCCGTGACGCACATCGACTTTGCCCGCACCCCTGACGGCTGGCGCGCCGAACCCGCACCCCTTGCCACCCTGCCCGACGCATGGGAGGCTGATTATCACGCGATGGTCCTTGGACTGCGCGATTATCTGGGCAAGACCGGATTCAAGAAGGTGTTGCTGGGCCTTTCCGGCGGCATCGACAGCGCGATTGTGGCCACCATCGCCGCCGATGCGATTGGGGCGCAGAATGTGCGATGCGTGATGCTGCCGTCAGAATTCACCTCGCAATCGTCTCTCGATGATGCCGCGCAGGTTGCAAAAGCGCTGGGCTGCCCCCTCGACACTGTGCCGATTTCGGGGCCGCAGGCGGCGGTCGGTGACGCGCTGGCGGGCCTTTTTGCCGGCACCGCACCGGGCCTGACCGAAGAGAATATCCAAAGCCGACTGCGAGGCTTGCTGCTGATGGCGCTGTCGAACAAGTTTGGCGAGATGTTGCTGACCACCGGCAACAAATCCGAAGTTGCCGTGGGCTATTGCACGATCTATGGCGATATGAACGGCGGCTACAATCCGATCAAGGACATGTACAAGACCCGCGTGTTCGAAACCTGCCGCTGGCGCAACGCCAATCACCGCGACTGGATGATGGGACCGGCGGGCGAGGTGATCCCGCCCCGCGTGATCGACAAGGCGCCATCGGCCGAATTGCGCGCCGATCAGCGCGACGATGACAGTCTGCCGCCCTATCCGGTGCTGGATGCCATTCTGGAAGGGCTTGTAGACCGCGACCTTTCAGTGGCCGAGGTGGTGCTGCTGGGCTATGACCTCGCCACCGTCAAAAAGGTGGAACACCTGCTGTATCTGTCTGAATACAAGCGCTTCCAATCCGCGCCCGGCACCCGCCTCACGCCTCGCGCCTTTTGGCAGGACCGACGCTATCCGATTGTGAACCGCTGGCGCGACAAGGGCTAAGCTGCGTCGGGCCTGTGTCATGCGGGGCAGATGGCCCATTGATGTCGACTGCCCGATCGTTCCCGGCACAACGCGCCCACGGCATTGCGCGGACGGCGTTTGGCCGCACCTGCACGGACGGGCTTTCAGACGGCCGCGATGGCGGATGAGCTTTCGCAGGCCGATTACGGCACCTTGACGCCAGTCATTACCAAGCCGCCGCATTTCCCCGCGACGGGTGGATTGTAGCTGCCCTGTGCGGGCACCGTGTCCCCCCGGGGCATGCATCCGGGGTCCGAGGTGCATCCGTCTGACGCGTGCAGCATCGAGACCGCTGCAACGCTTGACCATCTGGGCAGGGAAAGCGTGGCGACGGTCGTTGATGCCGCCAGGAAGGTGTTCCCCCATGCCCACTCTTTTGTCGGCAAGATCGGGGTCAGCAAGGCGGGCGAGGTGTCCGTTGCCAGGTAATGTGCGCCGGGCCGCGCCATTGAACTTGCCACTGTGATGCCGGCCAGAAAACTGTCCGTGTCCTGGACGATGGCGGCAATGGGGGGCTGTTCATGTTCGTGGCCGATAACGGCGGGGCGGCGACGCTGGAATGGGTCGATCCGGGCGACGGGCCTGCCAACCAGCGCGCCGACCCGCATCCCGAACTGCCCTTATGGTGCGCAAGCGACCTTGGTCGGCTGGTATCCCGATATTGGCGGGCATCGTATCGGATGGAAGTGATGCGGCACCCCTTCGGCGAAAGCCACCATGCAAACTGGCATACCCCGCCGATGCCCGCGCCATGTGGGCTGAAGGTGGCCGTCTTCAGCAATGAAACGATTGCAAAGACGCGCATGCAAAGACCCGCCACAAGCTGTTGCGGCGGGTCTTTGTCATCCGGAACGGGGTTTGATCAACCCTGCATCATCATCTGATAGCTGGCGGGCACATAGCGGAACCCGTCGCCCGCAGCTTCGACATAGCCCATGCCGGGGAAGGGCATGTGATAGCCGATGAACGGCACCTTGTCGGCGGCCAGCATCCCCAGCACCTTGCGCCGCGTGGCGGCGGCAGCGGCCTTGTCGGCGTCAAACTTCACCTCCCAGTCAGGATAGGCCAGCGACCACACATAATGGTTCGCGGTATCTGCGATCAGCATCAATTGCTTGCCGCCGCTTTCCAGCATGTAGGCCATGTGACCGGGTGTGTGGCCGAAAGCCTCCATCGCAGTGATGCCGGGGGCAACCGCACCACCGTCATCCACAAAGGCAATCTTGTCGTTCAGCGGACGCACGGCCCCGTCAAAGGTTTCATTGGCCGCACCCATCCAGTAATTGTGCTCGGCTCCGCCGGTGACATAGGTGGCGTTGGCAAAGGTTGCGCCGCCTGCGCCCATCAAACCGCCAACATGATCGCCGTGCATGTGGGTCAGCACAACCGTGTCGATCTGATCGGGGGTATAGCCCGCAGCCGTCACCACCCCGGCAATCCCTTCGGGCGCAAGGCCCGTGTCAAACAGGATCAGCGACGATCCGGTGTTCACCAGCGTCGGTGTGAAGAAGAACTGCGCCTGATCGGCGGGAATGAAGTTGGCAGCCGATACCGCCTGAAACTCGGCATCATCGACGTTCAGGCCGAAAATCTGATGCGTGTCCGGCACGGTGCGCGTGCTGGCCAGCAGGGTCGTCACCTCGAATTCACCCAGCATGAAGCGGTTGAACTGTGGCGTCGTGGCCCCCAGCATCGGGGCTTCGGCGCGCGCGGCGATGGGCGCGAACTGTGCTGCAAGGGGCAGCGCGGCCCCG
>JBGSRQ010000428.1:0-4553 GCA_041737515.1 Rhodobacterales bacterium
AGCCTTTGCTGCCGCCCTGCCCATGCAATCCGCCCTGAGACAGGGGACCACGCACCTGTTCTTGCAATCACGGTTGAACGACTGGTTCATCAACCCTGAAACTGACGCCTGCGCCGCCGCGCTTGCGGCATTCACCGCGCCGTTTCACGCTGCCACGGCGATCGGCTTTTCGATGGGCGGTTACGCTGCATTGCGATTCTCGGCGGCACTTGGGCTGACACAGGTTCTGCTGATTTCGCCGCAATTCTCGATCCATCCGAGTGTCGTGCCCTTCGATCTGCGCTTCCGCGACGATGCCAAAGCCTTTGACGCCGCCGCAGGAGACCTTGCAACCCACGCCAACCCGACCCTGCAAGGCGCGCTGATCTTTGATCCGTTCCGCACGCCCGACCGTCTGAACGCGGGCCTTGTCGCTGCCGCCTTCCCGCGGATTGATCTGTGCCGCTACGGCTTCGGCGGCCACCCGGCAACCGGTGTCCTGCGCGAAACCGTGGGCTTTCCGGCCCTGCAACGCCTTGCCCTTGCAGGAAAAATCACCCGACCCCAGATACTGGCCCTGCACCGTGCAAACCGCAGCGCCGCCCCGTCCTACTGGCGCGATCTCGCCAGACGCGCCCGCCCGCTGCACCCCGACCTGGCAACTCGGGTCGAGGCCAGACGTATACCCTGACCCTTTTTCTGTGCAGAAATATCCCGGGGGGGCGCGCAAGCGCATGGGGGGCTGGCCCCCCGACGGCCGCAGAATTCCGCGCGACGCCCGCTTGACGCCCGTCCCGATAGCCCCTAAAGCACGGCCATGGAATTTGGCGCACTGCCCCCGGCGGTGCCCTTTTGTTTTGAACGACGAAGGAACACGACTATGTCGCGCGTCTGCGAACTCAGTGGCAAAGGCCCGATGTCGGGCAACACGGTCAGCCATGCCAACAACAAATCCCGTCGCCGGTTCTTGCCGAACCTGAACGACGTCACGCTTATTTCGGATATTCTGGGCCAGTCCTTCAAGCTGCGCGTATCTGCCGCAGCGCTTCGCACGGTCGATCATCGCGGCGGGCTGGATGCTTTCCTTGCCAAGTCCAAGGATGTCGAGCTGTCCGACAAGGCTTTGAAGATCAAAAAAGAAATCGCGAAAACCAACGCCGCGTAAGGGGCGTTTGATCGCTGTTTGAAAGATCCCTGCTTTGACGGGGCTTTTTCACTTGCGTGGGTTTGCCCTTGCGATCCCGGCGGGCGTCGCTACCTTTGGCGCAAGAGGTCCCATCCGAAAGTTCCTGCCATGCGTCTGATCGCCTTCGCGGCCGTCCTGCTGTGTGCCACCCCGGTTTTCGCCGATCCCGGCCTGATGGTGAGTGATGCCTATGCCGTGACGGCCAGCCCCGGGGCCAAATCAGGCGCGGGTTATTTCACCGTCACCAACACAACCGATACCGATGACCGTTTGCTGTCGGTCACGACACCAGCCGCCGCTGTCGCAAAGGTGCACACCACCAGCGTTGACGCGAACGGCGTGATGCTGATGCGTGATGCCGAAGATGGCCTTCCGGTGCCCGCCGGCGGCAGCCTCACGCTGTCGCGCGGCGGCGATCATCTGATGCTGATGGGTCTGACCGCAGAACTGAAGGACGGCGACGTGCTGCCCGTTACCCTGACGTTCGAGAAGGCAGGACAGATCACCGTCGATCTGCCCCTCAATCCCGTGGATCAACCGGCGCAGTAGACCTCGGCCGTTTCGCCGAAATTCTTGTAGCGCGCCCAGAAGGCGTTATCGGAGTTGCTTTTCGACATCCGCACGTTCTGCGCCTCGTCCGGGTCGACGAACAGCTTTGCCGCACGCCGCTGGTCGCCACCGGTCAGGGTCTGATCGGCAATCTGCTGAATGCACGAACACACGCCTGGCGACGCGGCCTGCGCGCCGGATTTCATGCAGGCCCGCTCGATCGCGCCTGCCGACGCCGCTGTTGCTGCAAAAGGAAGAAAGAACGCAAAAAGCGCCACACGCAAGGATCGGGTCATCTGCTGCCTCTGGTTCCCGTGGCTGGATCGCGCCGCCACATGTCTTTTTCTGACAACAGCATGCCGATTCGCGCAAGATTATTCAAGTTTTCCGGACACATCCGACAATCTGTCGCAGCAATCACAGCCCCCGGTAGACGCCGGCGACCTGCGCACAAGATATGGTTCCCAAGCGCTGCGTGTGGCTGATGCGCATGGCGTTGACCGCGCCGAAACATGTCCCCGACGACGGCCTGCAACCCGCTTCGGCAGCCAACCCTATCCCCCCTTCCCGCACCCATCCGAACCCGCTATATCGGCGCCATGACCCAGCTTGATCACATTCGCAATTTCTCCATCGTGGCGCATATCGACCACGGTAAATCCACCCTCGCCGACCGGCTGATCCAGTCGACCGGCACGGTCGCTGACCGTGACATGAAGGCGCAGATGCTGGACAGCATGGATATCGAGCGTGAACGTGGGATCACCATAAAGGCCAACACCGTGCGAATTGATTACCGCGCGAAGAATGGCGAAATGTATGTGCTTAACCTGATCGACACGCCGGGCCATGTGGATTTCGCCTACGAGGTCTCACGGTCCATGCGCGCCGTCGAAGGCTCGCTGCTGGTTGTGGATGCAAGCCAGGGGGTTGAGGCGCAGACGCTTGCCAATGTCTATCAGGCGCTGGATGCGGGGCACGAGATTGTGCCGGTTCTGAACAAGATCGACCTGCCCGCAGCCGAACCCGATCGCATCAAGCAACAGATCGAAGATGTGATCGGCCTTGATGCCAAGGACGCGATCCTGATCTCGGCCAAATCCGGCCTTGGTATTCCCGATGTGCTTGAGGCGATCGTGACCCGCTTGCCCGCGCCCAAGGGCGACCGGGATGCCCCGCTGAAAGCGATGCTCGTCGACAGCTGGTATGACAGCTATCTGGGCGTTGTCGTGATGATCCGGGTCATGGACGGAGTGATCAAAAAGGGCGACCGGGTGCGGATGATGCAGACCGGTGCGATCTACGGCATCGACAAACTGGCAGTCCTCAAGCCGCAGATGGTTGATATCGCCGAACTGGGGCCGGGCGAGATCGGCGTGTTCACCGCCAGCATCAAGCAGGTCCGCGACACCCGCGTGGGCGATACGATCACCCATGAACGGCGCAGCTGTGACACCGCCCTGCCGGGTTTCAAACCTGCGCAACCTGTTGTATTTTGCGGACTTTTCCCGGTCGATGCCAATGATTTCGAGGCCTTGCGCGATGCCATCGAAAAGCTGGCGCTCAACGATGCAAGCTTCAGCACCGAAATGGAAACCTCGGCCGCCTTGGGCTTTGGCTTTCGCTGCGGCTTTCTTGGCCTGCTGCACCTTGAGGTCATCCGCGACCGGCTGGAGCGGGAATATGACATCGACCTGATCACCACCGCGCCGTCGGTCGTCTACCACCTTTACATGCGCGACGGCACGGTGACAGAGCTTCACAACCCCGCCGACATGCCCGACCTCACGCTGGTCGACCATATCGAGGAGCCCCGCATCAAGGCCACGATCATGGTGCCCGACGATTATCTGGGCGATATCCTGAAGCTGTGTCAGGACCGGCGCGGCATCCAGCTTGATCTTTCTTACGCCGGTCAGCGCGCGATGGTCGTCTATGACCTGCCGCTGAACGAGGTGGTGTTCGATTTCTACGACCGGCTGAAATCGGTGACGAAAGGCTATGCCAGTTTCGACTATGCGATCACCGGCTATCGTGAGGATTTTCTGGTGAAGATGTCGGTGCTGGTGAATGACGAACCGGTGGATGCGCTGTCGATGATGGTCCACCGCGACCGGGCCGATCTGCGCGGCCGGGCGATGGTGGAAAAGCTGAAGGAACTGATCCCGCGCCACATGTTCAAGATCCCGATTCAGGCGGCCATCGGCGGGCGCGTGATTGCGCGCGAAACCCTGTCGGCCATGCGCAAGGACGTGACGGCGAAATGCTATGGCGGCGATGCGTCCCGCAAGCGCAAGCTTCTGGACAAGCAGAAGGCCGGCAAGAAAAAGATGCGTCAGTTCGGGAAAGTGGAGATTCCTCAGCAGGCATTCATCAATGCGCTGAAGATGGATGGGTGAGGCGCGGCCCTGGCCATGCCGGGCGAAAAGGGTCCGTTGGACCGTTTACAGCGCCGAACGCCCGAGCCGTGCGAGGGTCGGGCACGGACGTTGCTGCAGTCTGCCCTTGGCGGCCAAACGCTTGGGATGACACAATCTCGTAGCTGAATCTTTCGGCCGGTTTCTGGATTTGTGTGGTGGTATTTCCATGCCCCGATCCATCGCAACCAGCAAACGTTCTGCGGTCGCCATCAAAAGCATGGTCGCCAAATCCGCCATCCAAGGTCCTGCCGGAACGTCCCCGATCAACAGTGGCTTCAATCGGCCCGCGAACCTACCCCCCACAACTCTCCATCGCCGCCCGTGCCGCATCCCTCAGCCCCGGCAAGGTATCCCGCAGGATCGCGATGCGGTCGAACCGTGCCGGGTCCCCAGCCACCGAGGCGCGCAGGGCGGCCCCG
>JBGSRQ010000448.1:0-3018 GCA_041737515.1 Rhodobacterales bacterium
ACCGGCAGCAACAGGCGCGGCAAACGGTGCCCCGACAGGCGCACGGCATAGACCAGAAACAGCGCGCCCCCCACAGCCCCCACCGCCGCAAAGCCGCCCGTCAGCATCGAATTCACCAGCGCCCTGCCCAGATCATGCGAAAGCCACGCGCCCGGATTGTCGAACCCGTGCGACGCCATCACGACCACAGGCAGCACAAAGCCCAGCCCGAAAGGCAAAAGACAGATCACCAGCGCCACACCCGCCGCCCACCCCCTCAGCCGGATCGGTGCCACATTGCGGGCGTTGCGCGCCGGGCTGTGAAAGCGCGCATTGCGGCGGCCCGAACGTTCCACGCCCAGCAACACCACGATCACCGCCAGCAACAAAAGCGCGATCTGCGCCGCCCCTGCTGCATTGCCCGAGGTCAGCCATGTGGTAAAAAGCCCGGTCGTCAGGGTCTGCACGCCAAAATGCAGGGCGGTGCCGTAATCGGCCACCGTCTCCATCAGGGCCAGGGCCACGCCTGCGGCAATCGCCGGGCGGGCCAGCGGCAGGCCAACGCGCCAGAACAGCGCAAACGGCCCAGCCCCCAATGCGCGCGCCACTTCGTACGACGACCCCGATTGTTCGCGGAAGGCCGCGCGCGCCAGAAGATAGACGTAAGGGTAAAGTGCGGATGACAGCACCAGAACCGCCGCTCCCCGCGTGCGGACATCGAAAAACCAGTAGTCGCGTGCAGAAGTCCAACCGAACGTGGCGCGCAACGTGGTCTGCACGGCACCCGCATAATCAAAGAAATCGACCAGCGCATAGGCCCCGACATAAGCGGGAATCGCCAGAGGGAACAAAAGCGCATAATCCAGCCAGCGCGATCCGGGAAAGCGGTACATCGTGACCAGCCACGCCGTCACCGTGCCCGCAACCGCAGTGCAGGTGCCGACCCCCAGCATCATCACCCCGGTATTGGCCAGATAGCGCGGCAGAACCGTGGCCATCAGATGCGGCCAGATGTTTTCAACCGGGTGAAACGCAATCCAGATCACTGCCACCAGAGGCGCCACCACCAAAAACGCGATCACCAGCGCGCCAAGCGACCAGCCATCGGGCCATCTTTGGCGCAGCGCAATTGATTGACTGTTTTGGTCGGGCATCATCCGGCGGGATTACAGGAAAGCAGTTTAACTGTCCAGAAAACCTCTTATAGTCGCGCCAAACCGCAAAACGCGGCAAAACCGGAAGAAACAGGCTCCCATGCGTATCGTCTATCACCTTGGCGTCCATTGCACCGATGAAGAACGGCTTTTGAAATGCCTGCTGAAAAACCGTGGTGTGCTGTCGGCCCAAGGCATCGTTGTTCCCGGACCGATGCGCTATCGCAACCTGATCCGCGACACCGCCGTCAGCCTTGAGGGGCGCGCGGCATCGACCGACACGCAAGCGCTGGTGCTGGACCAGATCATGGACGAAGACGTGGCCGACCGCCTTATCCTGAGCTGGGAGAATTTTCTGGCCTTTCCGCAATGGGCATTGCGTGGCGAGTTCTATCCCACGGGCGGCGCACGCCTGCGCGCGATCACCCAGATTTTCCCCGAAATTGATGCGGAATTCCACATGGCGATCCGCAATCCGGCGACGTTCCTGCCCGCCCTTTTCGAACGCCAGCGCGGCAAATCCTATGACGAGTTCATGAAGGGCAGCCACCCGCAGGATCTGTTCTGGTCTGACCTGATCGGGTCGATCATCGCGGCCAACCCCGACGTGCCGTTTCACATCTGGTGCGACGAAGATACGCCCCTGATCTGGCCAGAGATTGTCCGCTCCGTTTCCGGGCATGGACCCGATACGGTCATCGAAGGGTCCGACGATCTCCTGGCCACGATCATGTCCGAAGACGGAATGCGGCGGATGAATGCATATCTGGCGCAGCATCCGCCCAAGACGCCGGGCCAGCGCCGCCGCATCGCCTCGGCCTTTCTGGACAAGTTCGCCCTGCCCGACAAGATCGACATGACCATAGACCTTCCCGGCTGGTCAGCCGATCTGATCGACGCGCTGACCCGCCAGTATGATCAGGATGTCGCCCGCATCGCGCAGATGCCCGGTGTGATCTTTCACGGCGCATAGGGCGCCACGGTCGCGCCATGCGGCCGCCATGCGCCCCCGACAGCGGTGTTACGACATGCCCAGGGCGGTCTTGTACAATTCCAGAATCGATTCCTCTTCGGCAATCTCGTCCGGCTTGCGTTTGCGCAGTGCTATGACCTTGCGCATCACCTTGGTGTCATAGCCGCGGCCCTTGGCTTCGGAGAACAGTTCCTTTTCCTGTTCGGCGATGTCCTTTTTCTCGGAGGCAAGCTGTTCGGCCCGTTCGATGAACTGGCGCAACTCGTCGGCGGTTACGGAATAATCGGGGGCGTCGCTCATCGGGTTCTCCGGCTTGGGTTCGGGGTTGGTGGTAGCGGGCAGTGCCGCGACGTTCAACCCCGCACGGTGCGCGCGGCACAGGCAAGCGGTCTTGCGTTGCCGGGCGGGGTCGGTTAGCGGCTTTGGCCAATCACTCCAGCGCGCGAAGGGGCCGCGATGACCATTCTGATCTGGGCCGGGGCCGCATTGACGCTGTGCGGCGTTGCGATGTTGCTATGGTGCGTTCTGGCCGCGTTCAAGGCCAAACGCAGCGGCGCACCCGACGACGAGCTGCGGGCGCGTCTGCGCCGGGTCGTGCTGATCAACACCGCCGCTCTTGGCTTGTCGGTGCTGGGACTGATGGCGGTCATTCTGGGAATTTCGATGATCTGAACCGGTCAGCCCTTGACCGGCACCGCGTTCAGATCGCCGAATTTACGGCCCGAGCCAACAAGGTCTGCAATCAGCGGCGGCAGGCCCCAGATCGCGGGGGCCTCGGTTGCCCATTCGGTCAGATCACGGCGCACCACCAAAAGCCCGCGCGTATCGGCCCAATGCATCGGGCCGCCTTCGTGGCGTGCAAAGCCGTAGCCCAGCATGACGGCCAGATCCACATCCGATGGGCGCAGCGCC
>JBGSRQ010000456.1:0-2976 GCA_041737515.1 Rhodobacterales bacterium
GCGTTGCGGGCAAGATCGGCCTCGGCCTGATCCAGGGCCGCCACGGCTGTGGCGACATTTGCCTTTGCCGCCGTCACTTCGGCCCCAGTCGCGCCGGCGGACAGAAATGCCAGATCAAGCTGCGCCTGTGCCGTCGCCAGCGCGGCTTGCAGAGTGGCAGGGTCCAGCGTGAACAGCACATCCCCCGCCTTGACGGGGGCGTTTTCCACCACGTTCACGCTGGCCACCGCCCCGCCAACCTGCGGGGCGATGATCAGGATATTGGCCTGCAAGGTGGCATCATCCGTCGAAGGATGGATCTCTGCGTTTCGCCACCACCAGTAAAGACCGGCGCCAAGGGCCAGGACAAAAACCCCTGCGGTCAAAAACTTGAAGGCCTTCATCGGGTCACACTTTTTCGGACGCTGCAGCGGCGGCGGATTGCCGCAACTCGGTATGCGCCTTGTGGAAAGCGCGTTTGAGGTGGTCTTCCTGGCTGTGGTCAAGGTTGGTGCGTAGAATATGCCCACCCTTCATGCCCATCCGTTCGATCATCCGATCAGAGGCTTCGGTGCTGACCAGCAGGAACAGCGCCGCCTGGCCGGGCGCCAGCACCTTGGCCACATCCTTCATGAAGGCGTCGTCGATGCCGAAATCCTCCATGCTGGCGGCCAAAGCGCCGGTGACGCCCCCCAGCGCCACGCCCAGCAGCGGGTGAAAGAACAAGATACCGGCAACCAGACCCCAAAGCGCGCCACTGGTCCCGCCGGTGGCCCAAAGATTGACCATCTGGTTAAGCCGGATCCTGCCCTCTTCATCCGAGGTGGCCACCACCGCGTCGATCAGATCGACAAGGTGTTCGGTCTTCATCGCGAACAATTCGATACGCGCAAGTTCGGCTTCATCCTGGGTGTCATAGCCGATGACGACAAGTTCTGACATGTGACTCTCCATTATCATTTCCGCGCTATCCGGCGTCAGATCTTGATGTTCTCGGCACTCCACTGTGCCAGCGGCAGGCCCCAATTCGGCACACGGCCATGGTTGCGGAAGAACATTTCCTTGTAGGCCAGCTTTTGCGCATAGGGCAGATGGCCCATCCGCAATTCCTGAATATCACCGCCGAACCAAGAGGTTGCGTGGATATAGAACGCTTTGCCGCCACCCATGTCGCCGATGCAGACCACTTCGGGCATCCAGGGCTGATCGGCCTTGTCCGCATCCATGGCACCAACGTCCTTGGCGATCTGGCGACCGACGATTTCACATTCCTGATGGCCGATAGCCCCCAGTTTCGGCACGGTCAGGGCCGCGGCATCGCCACAGGCGAACACCTGCGGGTAATCGGGGTTGCGCATCATCATGTCGGTGACGATGAAGCCCACTTCGTCGGAAATCGGCAGGCCTTTCAGGAAATCGTGCGGCTTCCAGTTCGGGAAAACGATGTTCAGCTCGGTCGCCAGTTTGCGGCCATCGGCGAATTCGATGCCTTCGGCGGTCAGGCGGGCGATGTCCTGGGTCTTGTTCATGTAGCCAAAGCCCATCGAACCGGCGGCCTCAAGCAGTTGGCCCACCACCTTTTCGCCTGCATCTTCTGCAATCAGTTCGGCGGGGGTAAAGATGGTGATGTTCCTGGCGCTGCCCTTGCCATGTTCACCCAGCCAATGCGCCAGTGACAGAGACACCTCGACCGGCGGGCCTTCGCAGGCAGCCAGCGCCGTGGGCAACCAGTCAGGCCGCCCCTTGGTGCCTTGGGTAAAGCGGGCCGAACCCACCGCGATCGGACCACCCTTGTAGTCATTTTCCAGATAGCGGATCAGCCGGTTGGCGTGGAAGGCGTCGCAAACGGTATGACCGTGTTCGGCAAAGCCCTCGATCTTGTCCAGCGCCAGTTTGCACCCCAGTGCTATGACCAGAAAATCATAGGCCATCGCATACTCGGGCGCACCGGGGCGTTCGTTCGGACGCACCCGCACCTGTCGCGCGTCCAGATCAAGGCCCAGAACCTCGGCCTGGGCAAAACGGATATCGTCGCGCGCCAACGTGTCCACCAGCGGCATGTGCATGGTGATCGCCGGGTCGCGGCCCTCAAAGATTTCCAGCGGGATGTTGGGGATGTAATCCAGATAGGCCTTGCGGTCGATCACGGTGATGTCCACCCGGTCCCCGGCATGGTCACGAATCTTTTGCGCAGCACCCAGACCGGCAAAATTTCCCCCAAGCACAAGGACATGGGGTTTTATCGGGGCGTCGGCTGCGTCGGATTTTGACATGTCACAGGTCCTTTCGGGTTAAGCAAACCAGAGCCGTGCCCCGCACGGTTGCGGGAGATCCGGTCTGTCGATCATGATCCTGTATCGGCCGCTGTTTTGCCGGAAGCCTGTCGATAGCCTTACAAGGATGTAAGACTCGTGCCTGCTCATCCGGGATGAACACTGATCCCGTGTTGAGGGCAGTGCCGAAACCCGAAACCCCCGGCCAGGCCCGTCAGGCGCCTGGCCCGGGAAAGGACAGGCGCACCCGCAGGCCGGGGGCATTGTCCTGCAACGCAAGATCGGCCCCGTGCAGGCGGGCGATAGCCGCCACCAGCGACAGGCCCAGCCCATTGCCGGGGCTGGTGCGCGACCGTTCCAGCCGGTAAAGGCGGCGCAGCACCTTGTCGCGTTCGCCGACCGGAATTCCGGGGCCATTATCGGCAACGCTTAACACCACATGCCCGCTTTCATGCGCCAGACGCAGATCCACCTGCGACCCGGCAGGCGTGTGATGCAAAGCATTTTCGATCAGGTTTGCCACCGCCTGTCCCAGCAGATCCTTGTCGCCCTGCACCATCACCGGCTGTTGCGGCAGCGGTTCAAGCCGCAATTGGTGGCCGGTTTCTTCGGCGGCGGGTTCGTAGATTTCGTGAAAGGTGTCAAGCACTCCGGCCAGATCAACCGGACCAAAGCGGGCTTTCGGGCTGCCGCCTTCGATCTGGGCGATGCGCAGAAGGGATTG
>JBGSRQ010000460.1:0-3159 GCA_041737515.1 Rhodobacterales bacterium
GGCGGTCATCGCGCGACTGCGGCCGCTCGGCGTTTCGCCGCGCCAGATCCTGGAACAACAGACGCTGGCGCGTGGCATCCTCCCGGTCGGCATGGGCGGGCAGTGCGCTGGCAAACGTCAGCGTCAGCGCTGTTGCCGTGGCAGACAGGATCGCGACAATTCGGTTCAACGGGGTCATAACGAACACTCCTTCAGCAGCATGGTGCTTGCCCTGATTATCCGGTCAAGCGATGAACAAACGATGCGCGGTTCCGGTTCCGACAAACAATATCGACCCACTGACATGTGATAGCGGCGTGAATTCGCGCGCCTGATATTGAATATCAGCGCCGCCGCGCGCAGTGTGACTGCAATCCAGCGCCGCTCGGGGCCGTTCCCGGTGTGGCATGCTGGCAAGAAACCGGAGCAGTCACATGAGAACCCTTCTTCTGGCGTTTGGTCTGGCGGTTGCCCTTGGCGGTGCCGCGCAGGCCGAGTGTTATGCCGATTACAAGGCGAAACAGGACAACCCCCTGCGTCTGCACTATGGCGTGGCACAGGTGGCGGATGGCCAGTGCAACAAGAAGGCCGCCGCAAGGGCACTGGCCCCCCGGCTAGCCAATGCGGGATGGACACTTCTGAACGTCGTGGGCACTTTCGGGCCCGAGGGTCTGAATGAAAGGAAAGGCAGTGCAGGAGAATACTTCCTCCGCTTCTGACAGCCTGCGCGCGGGCAACCGCGTTGTCGCCTTTGGCATTGCAAGTATCGTGTTGATCCTGCTTGGGGCTGCTGTCTTTCTGTTTGTGAACCTGCCCGATGCCAATGCGTTCAACGCGCGGGTCGAGCGGATCTTCATGGACAATGACCAGTTGACAACCAGTGGTGAGATCAAGCTGCTGGAAATCCTTGCGCAATCGGGCACGGCGTTTTCCGATGTCTTGTCCAGCTACCGCGTGGTCATTTTTGTGCTGCTGGTGTTTGCCACCGCACTTTTGCTGGCGGCTTTGGTGTTTCTGGTGACCATCATCACACTGAACCGCCGGATCTCGGCGATCCAGCGGTCGGGGATTCAGGTGGCATCCCTGCTGATCAGCCGCGAGGCACGGGCGGTCTATATCAACGACATGGAATTCGCTTTGACCGAAGCCGCGATTGAAACCCTGTCGGTGCTGGCCGAAGCGCGAATGGATGACGATGTGCTGACCGGCGCGCAGATCGAGGGTGTGATCTCGGGCCGCGATGCCGCCGATTGTGACGAGGCGGCGGGTGCCACCCGTATCAAACGGCTGCGTGATGCATTGGGCAACCAGATGGTCAGCGAGCTGTTGGTCAAGACCGTGGCGCGGCGCGGCTACATGCTGTCGGTCGGCAAGGATGCGATCCGCATGATCTGATGCCCTTGCCAGATTGCGCGTTCTTTGCCAGAGCTTTGGCAGGGGGCGCGCGATGGACAATGAACTGGTGACCAAGGCGATGGGTTGGCTGGAGCAGGCCCGCGACGTTGCCCTGCTTTGGCTGACAAGCCCCGCCGCCTGGTCGCAATTTGCATTGCTCGCCGTGGCATATCTGGCGGCCATCATCGTCGCGCGGGGCCTTCTGCCGCGCTTGTCGGCTCTGATCAGCCCCGCCCCTGATCGCACCGGAATGATCGCCACCGCCCGCCGTTTCTGCCTGCGATTCCTGCCAGTTCTGATGCCGCTGATCGCCTATGCCTTCACGGCGGTGGGTGAAGAAGTCACGCGGTCGATGTTTGGTGCAGGCGATGTGATCGCCTTTGGCAAGCGGGTCTTCCTGTTTCTGGCCGCGCGGGTGTTCGTGCGCGCGGTGCTGACCGATGCGTTCCTGCGCCTGTTGGGCCGCTATATCCTGATCCCCGTGATGGCCCTTTATGCGCTGGGCGTGCTTGATCTGGTGACGGCGCGCCTGCAGGAAACCGTCGTGGCGGTGGGCGACATCCGCTTTTCGGTGCTGTCGTTGATCCGGGGGGCAATAGCGGGCAGTCTGCTGTTCTGGCTGGGCAACTGGTCCAACCAGCAAAGTGCGGGTTACATCAAGGCGCAACCGGCGCTGCGCCCGGCCACCCGCGAACTGGCCGTGAAAGCCGCCGAGATCGCGATTTTCGGCGCGGCGTTCCTTTTGCTGATGTCGATCATGGGTATTGATCTGACCGCCATCGCCGTACTGGGCGGTGCTTTGGGTGTGGGTATCGGGCTTGGCTTGCAGCAGATTGCGGCCAACTTCATATCCGGCATCATCCTTCTGGTCGAAGGCCAGACCACCGTGGGCGACTATGTGCAGCTTGACGGCGGCGAGGCGGGGACAATCATCAAGATGACCGCGCGCGCCTGCGTGCTGGAAACGTTCGACGGCAAGTGGATCGTTGTTCCGAACGAACATTTCATCACGACGCGGGTGGTGAATTATTCGGACCAGGGCTCTGCCAACCGCTATGAGGCGCTGTTTTCGGTCAGCTATGACACCGACATCAATCTGGTGCCTGACATCATCATTGCGGCTGTATCCAAACTGGATTTCATCCTGCAAAAGCCGGACGGCCCGGATTGCGAGTTGAAGGGTTTCGGCGAAAGTGCCGTTGATTTCGGGGTGGAATACTGGGTCGCGGGCATCGACGACGGGCGCAACAAATATGCAAGCCCGGTGCTTTTCGCGATCTGGAACGCGCTGAAGGATGCGGGGATCGAGATGCCCTATCCACAGCGCGTGGTGCATATCAAGGGCGCGACCTCGCCGAATGGATGACGCCGGACCCATCGACGCTTTGGTGATCGGGGCCGGGCCTGCGGGGCTGATGGCGGCCGAGGTGATGGCTGCGGCGGGTCGGCGCGTGGTTGTGTGCGAGGCCAAGGCGACGCCCGCGCGCAAGTTCCTGATGGCGGGAAAATCGGGCCTGAACGTAACCAAGGCAGAAAGCATCGCGCCCTTCGTGGCGCAATACGATGCGCCCGGTTGGCTGCGCCCGATGCTTGCGGAATTCGGACCGGACGCAGTGCAGGACTGGTGCCGGGGTTTGGGTCAAGAGGTGTTCACAGGCTCGACCGGGCGGGTCTTTCCGCGCGCGATGAAAGCCTCGCCCTTGCTTCGGGCATGGCTGGCACGGCTGGCGGTGTCGGGTGTGGACTTGCGCACGCGCTGGCGCTGGGCCGGGTTTGCGGGCGATG
>JBGSRQ010000464.1:0-7860 GCA_041737515.1 Rhodobacterales bacterium
CCGAGCGCCTCCTCGGCGCGCCGCACCTCGGTCTTCGCCCGGCGGTGCCGCCAACGCCAATGTTCGGGTCGATCCTGTCGACCGCGACCAAGTTGTTCGACTAGCCGCGCGGCGTTTCAACCAGCGACAGCGCCCTTTGCATGCGCGATGTGCAAAGGGCGCTGCTTGCGAAAAAAATCCACTTCCCTTCGCGCCTGACACCCGCTAAACACCGCGCGACCAGCGTCAGATCGTGCGGATGTGGTGGAATTGGTAGACGCGCAGCGTTGAGGTCGCTGTGGGGTAACTCCCGTGAAGGTTCGAGTCCTTTCATCCGCACCACCTGACCCTTCGTCATGCTTTCGTGCCCGAGGCACAGAAACGCAGAGGCGTCGAAATATCGACAGTTTTAGGAAAACCCCAAATTTAACGGTGATTTAGGCCGTGCCGGGTAGCCTTGACAGAGAGCGGGCCTTTCCATGGCCGCGATCAGTCCGGGGTATGGGATGGGGTTCGATATTTTTTGGCGCTGCCGTTCGGGCAGGGTCCGGTCAATTGCACCGGAAACAATGTGCATGACCGCGAAGCGCCCGAGCGCGCAACCCGGCCACCCGGCGGGGCGGCGATAGGTCATGGCGACCTACAGCGGCAGCACCGGCAACGATACGATCACAGGTTCGTCTTCGGCCGACAGCATCGACGGTGGTGCAGGCAATGATTCCATAGCGGGGGGCGTGGGAACCGATCTGATCTACGGCGCTGACGGCAATGACACGATTGACGGGGGCGACAACACCGACACGGTCTATGGCGGTGCCGGAAATGATTACATTGCCGACTCTGGCGTTACCTCAAGCGACGACACGATCTATGGTGGCGACGGAAACGACACGATAGCCGGTGGCCAGCGCGAAGACCGACTTGACGGTGGCAACGATGCCGATACCTTCATCCTGCAGACTTCCTTCGGCAACGATACGATCATCGGCGGCGAAGGTGTTACGGCGGGCATCGACCGTGACATCGTCGACGCAACGGCAATCGCCGCAAACATCACGCTCAGCTTTTCGGGTGCCGAAGCCGGCACGTTGACAGACGGCACCTCGCAGGCCAGCTTCAGCCAGATTGAAGCGTTCCTGTTGGGCACCGGCAGCGATACGGCCTATGGCGGTACGGGCAACGAATCCGTCGATGGTGGTGCGGGCAACGACTGGCTTTACGGTGCTGCAGGCAACGACTCGCTTGCCGGGGGAACCGGCTCCGACAACCTTGCCGGCGGTGACGGAAATGATCTTCTTTCCGGCGGGGCGGGCAACGACACGCTTGATGGCGGGTTGGGCAACGACTCGCTGTCGGCCGACGATGGCAATGACACGATTTACGCGGGCGATGGGTCCGATACGGTCTTCGGAGGGGCGGGCACCGATTGGATCGACGGTGCTGCGGGCACCGACTCGCTGTTTGGTGGGGACGGGACCGACACGATCTATGGCGGTGCCGGAAACGATAGCATCTTCGGTGGCAACGACGCTGATCTGATCGATGGCGCAAGCGAATCCGACGATCTTCGCGGGGATGCCGGGAACGACACGATCTATGGCGGCACCGGATATGACCAGCTTTACGGCGGAGCCGACAGCGATCTGATTTACGGCGGCGACGACATCTTTGACGACATTTATGGCGGCGATGGCAATGACACGATCCATGCCGGTAACTCTGACGATGACTGGGTCTGGGGGGATGCCGGCAACGATGTGATCTTTGGCGGCGGCGGCTTCGATCTGCTGTTTGGCGGGGCGGGGGCTGACACGATCAACGGCGATGGCGGTGACGACACGATATCGGGCGATACCGGCGATGACAGCCTGAATGGCGGCTCCGGGATCGACGGTCTTTACGGCGGGCAGGGCACCGACACACTGGATGGCGGCACCGAAAATGACTTTGTCGCAAGCGGATCGGGCAACGATCTGGCCTTTGGCGGCGATGGCAATGACACGTTGCAGGGTGACACCACACAGTTCAATCAAACCTACTTTGCCTCGACGGGTCCCGTCGACACATCGCTGACGGTGGTCAATACCAGCGCCATTCCGGTTGATCTTTACTGGATCAACACGAGCGGGGAGCTTGTCCATTACACAACCATCGCTTCGGGCGGCAGCTACACCCAGGCCACCGGCAGCACGCACAACTGGGTTGTGACCGAAGTGGGCAGCACCCTGCCGCTGGATCTGATCCAGGGCGCGGTGGGCCAGACCTATACGTTCAACGCAACCTTCAACGACAGTCTTTATGGCGGGGCCGGGGCCGACAGTATCGACGCGCATCTGGGCGAAGATCTGGTTTACGGAGGTGATGGCAACGACACGGTCAATGCAGGGTCAGGCAATGATTCCGTCTACGGCGGCAACAACAATGATCTGGCAGATCTGGGTAATGGCAACGATTCCTTTGGAAGCTGGTCGGACGAGGGCGGTGATGACACCGTTTACGGCGGCACCGGCAACGATTCCATCATCGGTGGCGCGGGGAACGATCAGGCTTTCGGCGGCGATGACAACGACGTTCTCAGCGGCGGAGCTGGTACGGATTCGATGTTTGGCGGATCTGGGTCCGACATCTTTCTGGTTACCGACGACCACGGGTATGACGATGTTGACGGCGGCGAAACCGGGTCCGATTTCGATGCGATAGCCTTTTCGAATTTCATCAGCGCGCAGGGCGTGGCGGTCACGTTTTCAGGCACTGGGACGGGAAACTACGGTTTCATCGGAACAGCCGGCTCTGGCAATTTCACCGGGATCGAAGCGATTTACGGCACCGAATATGCCGACAACGTCAACGCATACGCAGATTCGGGCGGCATCAACATCGCTGGCAATGGCGGCGATGATGCGCTGACCGGTCGGTCGGGTGCCGATACGATTTACGGCGGCGATGGCGCCGATACCATCAGCGGAGGCGCGGGGAGCGACAGCATCGAGGGTGGTGCCGGCAATGATCATGTCCTCTACGGGTCGGGTAGCGATACGGTTCATGGTGGCGACGGCAATGATCTTATCGACGATGTCAGCGGCAGCAGCCTGTCGGGCAACAGCCTGATTTACGGCGGTGAAGGTGCTGACACGATATATGGCACAGCCGGAAACGACACGATCTACGGTGGCAACGCGGGTGATGATATCGAGGGTGACAGCGGCAACGACCTTCTGTCTGGTGATGCCGGACATGACACCATTACGGGGGGCGCGGGGAACGATACGCTGGACGGCGGAACCGGAGACGATGTTCTTGTGGGTGGCGATGACAGCGACGTGTTCATCGTCAACCCGAATGAAGACAGCGACACGATCACCGGGGGCGAGGGTGGTATCGATCTTGACGCAGTTCAGTTTACCGGCGGCCCTGCGGTAAGCGTCACATATTCGGGCAATGAGGCGGGCAGTTATACCGTGACCGGCGGCGGTTCCGGCAGCTTTTCGCAGATCGAGCGGATCGGGGGCGGGTCAGGCAACGACACGCTGAATGCCGCAGCCTCGTCCAGTGCCGTTCAGCTCTCAGGTGGCGGCGGGAGTGACATCCTGACCGGTGGTTCGGGCGCCAATACGCTGGATGGCGGCGCAGGCAACGACATCCTGCGCGGCGGCGGTGGGGTTGATGTCATCACCACCGGGTCAGGCGCGGATGTGGTCATCCTGACGCTGAGCGGCGGGCGCGATACGGTCACCGATTTCAACATGACGCTTGCGGGAGGGCTGACCACCGACCAGCTTGACGTCAGCGAACTGAAGGATGCGCAGGGAACCAAGTTGCACTGGCGCGATATTGAGGTCAGCGATGATGGGTCCGGGAACGCCGTTCTGACATTTCCGGACGGCGCAGAGGTGGTCCTGCTGGGCGTGGCCCCGGCTGCGGTCGACAGCAAGGCCGAGGCTCACCGGATGGGCATGCCCTGTTTCGCATCGGGCACCCCCATTCTGACCCCGCAAGGCGAACGCCGTGTGGAGGAGATCGCTGCAGGCGATCTTGTCCTCACGGCGGACGGTGCGGCACTTCCTGTGATCTGGCGGGGGGCGCAGGTGCTGGGCCGTAACGCACTTGCCCTGCGACCCGATCTGGCTCCGGTTCTGGTGGCACCGGGGGCTCTGGGCAACCGCGAGATGCTGAAGGTTTCACCCCAGCATTGCTTGGCGCTGCGAACGGCGGATGGTCGGTTGGGGCTGGCCCGGGCCCGGCATCTGGTCGAGGAGGGCTTGCCCGGCATCCGGCTTGCAAGGGGATGCCGGGGTATCAGCTATCACCATCTGCTGTTGCCGCGACATGCGCTCATCATCGCCGCCGGGGCCGTGACCGAAACCTTCTATCCCGGACCGATTGCCCTTGCCAGCCTGCGGGGGCCCTTGCGAAACGCACTTCTGGCGCAGATGCCGGCGCTTGCCGCTGTCTTGAGCGGTGCGCAAACGGTGGCGCACGCCTATGGCCCGACCGCACTGCCCGTTCTTTCGCGCCAAGCCGTGCGTCAGACGGTGCGGCAAATGCAATGTCAACCGGCGCTTTTGCATCTTACCGGCCAAGCGCCTTGCGTAATGGAGCCTGTTCCGGTTTATTAGGTTGCGGAAAACGGGCGGAAAAACCGGTCCGGAGGCGGGAGATACGGGTGCCAGCACACAGCAAGACCACAGCCAGCAACGCCGCACTTCTGCCTCGCAGGGGCTTGGCTGGCGGCGTGGGGCTTTGCCTTGCGGTGCTTTTCGTGATCGCACTTCTGTCTGGCCTGATCATGCCCGCAACTGCGCGCGCCGACATGAACAACGTGCTGAATTTCGACGCAGATGATCCCGAAATGAACGCAGCCATCGTCAAGGCGCGGACCGCGCTACCGGAATTCATCGTGCGCGCGGGCAAGGCTGATCTGTCGTCCGGCGATTACCTGGTCAAGGTGGCTGTGCCGCTTGCCGATGGCGGGCGTGAACACATATGGGTCACACTGGCGCGGTTGCATGGCAACGACATGCTTGGGTTTTACGCCAATGCTCCGGTCCTGTTTCAGGCGGCCATCGGTGATCCGGTCAACTTCGGGCCGGACCAGATTTCGGACTGGTCCTATTGGGGCGAGGACGGCAAGCTTTATGGATCATGGACGACCCGCGTGATGCTGACCCGTATGTCCGAAGCGGAAAGCGCCGGTCTGCGTGCCGTGCTGGCCCCTTTGCCCGATGGCAGCCAATAGCGCCTTACGGCAGGATATGCAGCCAACCCCAGACGGTAAAGATCGACGCTGCCGTGGCCAGCAGCACCGATGATGCGGCCACGCGGCGGGCCGCACCATACATGTTTGCAAAGAGGTATGCGTTGACCCCCGGTGCCATGGATGCGGTCACAACTGCAGACCGCATCTGCGCCGCATCCAGCCCGAACGCGCGTCCAAGGCCGTAGGTGATAGCCGGATGCAGCATCAACGTGATCGCACAAACCATTGCAATCGCTTTCATATCGCCTTCAGGTCGATATCGCATCAGCACCCCGCCCAACCCGAACAATGCGGCCGGAATTGCTGCCCGCACCATCATGTCAACGGCAGCCCAGACCGCAGCGGGCAGTGCCAGCCCCGAAAGATTGATCGCAAAACCGCACAGAATTCCGATGACAAGCGGCTGCGAGAAGATCGCGCGCAGCACCTGCAGCGCCAGCGCCGAGGTTGCAAGCCCGCTGCCCCGGCTGCGCGCCACCTCCATCAGCGTGATCCCGATGCCGTAAAGCAGCGGAGAGTGGATCGAGATGATCGCGTAGTTCCCCGCCAGCGCCTCGGCCCCATAGGCCCGTTCGGTGATCGGCAGCCCCAACAGAAGCGAGTTCGAGAACATGCAGGCAAAACCGATCGCCACCGCATCCACCGCCGACCGCCCGAACAGATGGCGCGCGCCGAAATAGCCGCAGGCAAACCCGGTCAGCGCGCCCGCATAAAAGCTGACGAACAGCCTCAGGTCATATGCGGCCGTCAGATCCAGCGTCGCGATGGATTTGAACAACAGGCACGGCACCGCGAAGTTCTGCGCAAACCGCATCAGCCCGTCCACGGCACTTTCGGCAAAAAGCCCCGCGCGTGCGGCGGCGTAGCCGAACCCGATCACCAGAAAAACCGGCAGAATGACATCCAGAAGGGCGGTCATCCGGCATCTTCAACATCGATCACCATGCCGTCAAAGGCGGGGCGGATATGGGATGGAAGTTCGGCCAGAAGCGTTTCGTAATCCAGATCGTTGTGCATGTTGGTCAGCACTGCACGGTCGGGATTGACGCGCCCGATCCATTCAAGCGCCAGCGCCAGATGCGCGTGCGTCGGATGCGGCTTGCGGCGCAGGGCGTCCAGCACCCACACCTCCAGGCCATTCAGCATGGCCCAGCTTTCGGGTGGAATCGAAATGACATCAGGTAGATAAGCCACGTTGTTGATGCGAAACCCCAAAGCCTCGATCGAGCCGTGATCGACGGTGAAAGGGTGCAGCGTTACATCGCCCCCCGCACCGCCAATGGTGAACGGCCCCTTGATCGTGTGCAGGTCCAGAATGGCGGGGTAAGGTGAGCCTTCGGGCTGCACAAAGGCATAGCCAAAGCGCGAGAGCAGCGCCTCTTGTGTGGGCCCATCTGCCCAGACCGGCAGGCGGTGGCGCAGGTTGAACACGATCTGGCGCAGATCGTCGATGCCGTGCATGTGGTCGGCGTGGTTGTGGGTGTAGACCACTGCATCCAGCGTGCCCACGCCTGCATCCAGCAGCTGGTCGCGCATGTCGGGCGAGGTGTCGATCAGAATGCGCGTCGTGCCGGTATCGTTGATCCGCTAGACCAGCATCGAACAGCGGCGGCGACGGTTTTTCGGGTTGGCGGGATCGCAATCGCCCCAGTCGCCGCCCAGACGCGGCACGCCGCCCGATGATCCGCAGCCCAGAATGGTATAGCGTATCCGGGCCGTCACAGCGCGGCCTTGGTGAACAGGCGGTTGAAATTGGCGGTGGTGGCGGCGGCGAAATCCTCGATGCTGGTTCCGAACACTTCGGCCCCCTTGGCGGCGGTAAAGGCGGTATAGGCAGGCTCGTTCCGGCGGCCCCGGTGGGGTGGGGGCGCAAGATAGGGGCTGTCAGTTTCCAGCAGGATACGGTTCAAAGGGGCGCTCGCAAAGATCGCCCGCAGATCGCCGCTTTTGGGGAAAGCCGCGATGCCCGACATCGACAAATAGAACCCCATCTCCAGCGCCGCCTGTGCCAGCGCCACGCCGGACGAAAAGCAGTGCATCACGCAGGTGTAGGGTTTCGCGATGAACCCTTCGCGCAGGATGGTCGCCATATCCTCATCGGCATCGCGCGAATGGATGATCAGCGGCAGCCCGGTTTCCTGCGCCGCCTCGATATGCACGCGCAGGCTGGTTTGCTGAATGGATTTGCTGTCGGCGGTGTAGTGATAATCCAGACCCGTCTCGCCGATGCCCACGAATTTCGGGTGTCTGGCCAATGCAACCAGTTCGTCAACCGTTGCCAGAGGCTCGTCCGCCGCACTCATCGGGTGGGTGCCGGCGGCATAGAACACGGGTGCGAAGGATTCGGCTATGGCACGGACGCGAGGTTCATGTTTCAGCCGGGTGCAGATCGTGATCATGCGGGCAACACCTGCGTTGGTCGCGCGGTCGATCAGGGCAGGCAATTCGCCGTCGAAATCCGGGAAATCCAGATGACAATGGCTGTCAACGATTGTGGGGGCAGGGGGCACGGGGGCGGGCATCGGATCACCTTTGGGGACGCGCGCCCGCCATCTCATCCATCTTCAGAACCATATCCAACAGAAGGGCGGCAGGGTCAAGGTTGACCGCCCGGCCACGCCGCG
>JBGSRQ010000490.1:0-3462 GCA_041737515.1 Rhodobacterales bacterium
GCGCGGATGTGGTGGCCAAGGCACTGGATGCGGCCGCGCAAGGCACCCCGCCGCGTGATCGGTGGCCCGTGATCTATCTTTCGCCGCGTGGCGCTCCCTTCACGCAGGCCATGGCGCAACGCTTTGCGCAGGCGGATGGAATGACACTTTTGTGCGGCCGTTTTGAAGGCGTCGACCAGCGTTTGCTTGACGAATACGCAGTCGAGGAAGTCAGCCTTGGCGATTTTGTCCTGACCGGGGGCGAGATTGCAGCACAAGCCTTGATTGATGCGACCGTCCGCCTTATACCCCGCGTGCTTGGGAATCAGTGCTCGACCGAGGAGGAATCCTTTTCGGACGGGCTTTTGGAGTTTCCACAGTTTACGAAACCGACCGTCTGGCAGGGGCGTGCCATTCCCGAAGTTCTTCTTTCGGGGCATCACGCCAAAATATCTGTCTGGCGCAAGGTGATGGCCGAAAGGCTGACAAAAGAACGCAGGCCTGATCTCTGGCGGGCTTACTGTGCGGCGCATGGTAGGGACCCGGATGAAGACCAAGAGCGCTAGGGCAGCATCATATCGGGGGAAAACCCTGAGCATAGGAAAGGATTTGCGATGAACCTGATCGCGCAACTCGAGGCCGAACAGATTGTGGCGCTCGGCAAGACGATCCCCGATTTCAAGGCGGGTGATACGGTAAAAGTCGGCTACAAGGTGACCGAGGGCACCCGCAGCCGCGTGCAGAATTACGAAGGCGTTGTAATCGGCCGCAAGGGTGGTGCTACCATCTCGGCCAGTTTCACCGTCCGCAAGATCTCGTTCGGTGAGGGTGTGGAGCGGATTTTCCCCCTGTATTCCACCAACATCGACAGCATCGAGGTTGTGCGCCGTGGCCGCGTTCGCCGCGCCAAGCTGTACTACCTGCGCGACCGTCGCGGCAAATCCGCCCGGATTTCCGAAGACACCACCTACAAAGCCAAAAACGGCGCTGGCGCGTAAGGAGCAGGATGATGAGAAAAGACATTCACCCCGATTACCACACGATCACCGTCAAGATGACGGATGGCACCCTGTTCCAGACCAAGACGACCTGGGGCAAGGAGGGCGATCAGATGTCGCTGGACATCGACCCGCTGGCGCATCCCGCCTGGACGGGCGGTTCGGCCAAGCTGATGGATACCGGCGGCCGGGTTTCCAAGTTCAAGAACAAATATGCAGGTCTTGGGTTCTGAACCCAGGCATTGCGAGAATGGAAAGGCGCGTCCGCTTCGGACGCGCCTTTTGCATTGTGGCCCACCGATACCATCCGGAAAATGCGTGCAGCGCAGATTGGGTTCGCGCTTTCCCTTCGGTTGGGTGCCGCTTATAGCTATCCGTCAAAGAAGGGCAGGCAGTGCCCAAGGGACGGAGCGGACAAGTGGCGCATATCATCGTGGTGGGAAACGAAAAGGGCGGGTCGGGCAAATCGACCACGTCGATGCATGTGGCAACGGCTTTGGCGAGGATGGGCCACCGGGTCGGTGCGCTTGATCTGGACATGCGGCAGAAAACCTTTGGCCGCTATATCGAAAACCGTCGCGCCTATCTGGCGCGTTCGAGTCTTGATCTGGCCGTGCCCGACTACCGTGAACTGCCGGAAACGGTGGGTGATCTGGCGCCCGGCGAAAATGCCTTTGACCACCGCTTGTCGGCAGCCGTCGGCGCGCTGGAGGTGGAATCGGATTTCATCATCATCGACTGCCCCGGCTCGCACACGCGGCTTAGTCAGGTTGCCCACTCGCTTGCGGATACGCTGATCACGCCGCTGAACGACAGTTTCATCGACTTTGACCTGCTGGCAAGGATTGATCCCGAAACCGGGCGGGTCACCGGTCCGTCGATCTATTCCGAAATGGTGTGGAGCGCGCGGCAATTGCGCGCGCAGGCGGGTTTACGTCCGATCGACTGGATCGTTCTGCGCAACCGGCTTGGCGCGCAGCAGATGCACAACAAGAAAAAGGTCGGTGCGGCGCTTGAGGAGTTGTCGTCGCGCATCGGGTTTCGCGTGGTGCCCGGCTTTTCCGAACGGGTGATCTTTCGTGAGTTGTTCCCGCGCGGGCTGACGCTGCTGGACCTGAAAGATACCGGCGTCGATCAGTTGAATCTCTCAAACATTGCGGCCCGGCAAGAGGTCCGCGATCTGATCGGAGCGCTCAGGCTGCCCGGTGTGACGGTTGATTTCTGAACAGTTTGCGGAATTTCGGTTGTGCCGGTTGATTGCGCTCCAGTCGGGTCAGGCTTTTCGCAAAGCGGTCATCCTTGCTTTCGCTCTGGCTTGTCAAGCGGGCGATCAGATTTTTTGCGAATGTCATGGTATCCTCCGGGTTGTATTGTGTTGGGTTCAATATCGGGGCCATTCGGGGCCAGATTGCGGCGCTTGCGGGGGAAGAATGTGCTGATTAAGCGCATTTCGTGGACGCTGAGTTTCGCGGCAAGAAACGGGCAAGCGGCGGTAACTCCTGTACGCGACGCTCGCCCTCAGACGTTGCAGCGCCATGATATTATGGGGAATTCGAATGGCCAATCCGCTTTATGACGCCCTTTTTGCGCCGCTGGCGCAGCGCGATACCGCAGTTTTGATCCTGCCTGATGGCGCCACGGTGACGGGTCGCGCATTTCACGATCTGATCGCCCGGTTTGCCAATGCGTTGCAATCGGTGGGTGTCGCGCCGGGTGACCGGATCGCCGTGCAGACTGCCAAATCACCCGAGGCGCTGGCGCTTTACGGGGCCGCGGTGGCACTGGGGGCGGTGCTGTTGCCGCTGAACCCCGGCTATACCGGCACCGAGGTTGACTACTTTCTGGGCAACGCCAAGCCGCGCGTCTTTATCTGTGCGCCAGAGCGGTTGGATGCGCTTGGGCCTGTCGCAGAGCGTCACGCAGCGCAGGTGTTCACCCTGGCGGGGGACGGAACGGGCAGTCTGGCAGATTGCGCGGCGGATCAGCCGGTCCTGATCCAGGTGGCAGATCGGGGCGAAGGCGATCTGGCAGCGCTTTTGTACACTTCGGGCACGACCGGGCGATCCAAGGGCGCGATGCTGACGCAGGGCAATCTGTTGTCCAACGCCCGCGCGCTGGCCGACATCTGGGCCTTTACTGACCGCGACGTGTTGCTGCATGCGCTGCCGATCTTTCATACGCACGGGTTGTTCGTGGCGTGCAATACATCATTGCTGAGCGGGGGCGCGATGATCTGGTTGCCGGGGTTCGACGCGGATGCCGTGATGGCGGCACTGCCCCGCGCCAACGTGATGATGGGGGTGCCGACTTTTTACACGCGGCTTCTGGATCATCCGGCACTGACGCGGGATGCCACCAAGCATGTGCGGTTGTTCGTATCCGGCTCTGCACCATTTTTGGCGGAAACGCATCTGGCTTTTGAAGCGCGCACCGGCCAGCGTATTCTGGAACGCTATGGCATGACCGAAACCAACATGAACACCTC
>JBGSRQ010000493.1:0-2205 GCA_041737515.1 Rhodobacterales bacterium
CCAGCATTTCCAATGGCCGCTTGCCGATGCGCTTGAGATCCACCCGGCGCGCGAAATCGAACAGCGTGGCAAAGGATCGCTCGCCGCGCGCCGCAACAATCATCCGCATCGCCTCGACGCCAACGTTTTTCAGCGCGCCCAAGGCATAAACAATCGCCCCTTCCCGCGCCGTAAACGTGGCAAGGCTGGCATTCACACAAGGCGCAATCGTCTTTATCCCCAGCTTGTCCACCTCGCGTTTGTAGACGGCCAGCTTGTCGGTCAGATGGATGTCGCAGTTCATCACGCCTGCCATGAATTCGACCGGGTGATTGGCCTTCAGCCATGCCGTCTGATAGCTGACCACGGCATAGGCAGCAGCGTGGCTTTTGTTGAATCCATAGTTCGCGAATTTCTCCAGAAGGTCGAAAACCTCACCCGCCTTCTTGGCATCCACATCATGCGTGGCCTTGGCACCGGATATGAATTTCGGGCGTTCCTTCGCCATTTCCTCGGCGATCTTCTTGCCCATCGCACGGCGCAAAAGATCGGCGCCGCCAAGACTGTAACCTGCCATGACTTGCGCAATCTGCATCACCTGTTCCTGATAAACGATGATGCCCTGCGTCTCGGCCAGAATGTGGTCAATCGTCGGGTGAATGGATTCAAGGTCGCGCAGCCCGTTCTTGACCTCGCAATAGGCCGGAATATTCTCCATCGGGCCGGGACGATACAGCGCGACCAGTGCCACGATATCCTCGATGCAGGTCGGTTTCATGCGGCGCAAAGCGTCCATCATGCCGCTGGATTCCACCTGAAACACTGCAACCGTCTTGGCTGCCGCATAAAGCTCGTAGGATTTCACGTCATCCAGTGGGATCATCGCAATATCGACGTCGACGCCGCGTTCGCGCAGCAGATCCAGGCAATTCTGAATCACGGTCAGGGTTTTCAGCCCCAGAAAGTCGAACTTCACCAAGCCCGCCGCTTCGACCCATTTCATGTTGAACTGAGTCGCCGGCATGTCCGAACGAGGGTCCTGATACAGCGGCACCAGCTCGTCCAGCGGGCGATCCCCGATCACCACCCCCGCCGCATGGGTCGAGGCGTTGCGAAGCAGCCCCTCGATCTGCTGGCCATAGTCCAGAAGCCGCGCCACGACCTCTTCTTTCGCAGCCTCGCGCAAGCGCGGCTCATCCGCCAATGCCTTTGTGATGGACACAGGCTTGACCCCATCCAGCGGGATCATCTTGGAAAGCCGGTCCACCTGCCCATAAGGCATCTGCAACACACGGCCCACATCGCGCACCGCCGCCTTCGACAAAAGCGCGCCGAAGGTGATGATCTGCCCCACCTTGTCGCGCCCATACTTGCCCTGCACATACTGGATCACCTCTTCCCGGCGATCCATGCAGAAGTCGATGTCGAAGTCGGGCATGCTGACCCGTTCGGGGTTCAGAAAGCGTTCGAACAGCAGGTTGTAGCGCAAAGGGTCCAGATCGGTGATCGTCAGCGCATAAGCCACCAGCGACCCCGCCCCCGAACCGCGTCCCGGCCCCACAGGAATTCCCTGCTTCTTTGCCCATTGAATGAAGTCGGCCACGATCAGGAAATAGCCGGGAAAACCCATCTGTTCGATCACGCCAAGTTCGAACGCCAGCCGCGCCTGATAATCCTCAACGCTCACCGCATGCGGGATCACGGCAAGACGCGCCGCCAGACCTTCGGCCGCAACCCGGCGCAACTCGTTCACCTCGTCATCCGCAAATTTCGGCAGGATCGGGTCGCGTTTGGCCACCGCAAAGGCGCAGCGGCGGGCGATTTCCACCGTGCTCTCCAACGCCTCGGGAAGATCGGCAAAAAGCGCGCCCATTTCCGATTCCGTCTTGAAATAATGCTGCGGCGTCAAACGTCTGCGCGGCGTTTGCTGATCAACATAGGCGCCCTCGGCAATGCAGATCAGCGCGTCGTGCGCCTCATACATCGAGGATTTGGGGAAATATACGTCGTTCGTGGCCACCAGCGGCAGTCCCATCGCATAGGCCATTTCGACAAACGCGCGCTCGGTCAAACGCTCTGCCTCGGGCAAAGCGCCCCCCGGCCCCGGATGGCGCTGCAACTCCACATAAAGACGGCCGAGGTAAATCGCGGCCAACCGGTCCATCAGCGCCTGCGCCTTGGGGGCCTGCCCGGCCTGCACAAACCGCCCCACCGGCCCATCCGCCC
>JBGSRQ010000108.1:0-1526 GCA_041737515.1 Rhodobacterales bacterium
CTGCCCGATGATCCGGGGCAACATCGCACAGGCCCCCATGTCACATCCCGCAAGTCCGACGCGCGTGAACAGAAACGCGCATCTGGCCGCCGGAGTCGCCAGCCGCAGGTCGGCGGCCATAGCCATGATCGCGCCCGCCCCGACGCAGATGCCATCGACTGCCGCGATGACGGGTTTGCCACAGCCGATCATCGCCTTGACCAGATCGCCGGTCATCCGGGTAAAGGCCAGCACGTCCTTCATCGACATGCCGACCAGCGGGCCGATGATATCATGCACATCGCCGCCCGAGCAGAAATTGCCGCCGTTTGACCCAAGGATCACCACATCGACATCCTCGGCATAGGCCAGCGCGCGGAAGGTGTCGCGCAACTCGGCGTAGCTTTCAAAGGTCAGCGGGTTCTTGCGCTCGGGCCGGTTCAGGCGGACCGTGGCAATACGGTCAGTCACCTGCCAGCCGAAATGCTCCGGCTTCAGCCGTGCCAGCATGGTCATGTCGTGGCTCCCATCCGTTTCAGAATACCGGTCATGCTGTCCAGTTCCTCCTCTGACAGACACGCGAAAAGCTGCGACACCTCGGCCTCGTGCCCCGCCGCAAGCGCCTCGAAATCTGCCAGCCCCTGCGCTGTAAGTCCCACAAACACCGTCCGGCGATCAACATCCGAAGGTGTGCGGCGCACCAGGCCGTCCGTTTCCAGACGGTCCACCACGGTGGTCGCATTGCCGTTCGATACCAGAAGCATCCGCGAAAGCTCGGTCATCGTCACGCCGTCGCGGCGACGATACAGGGCGGCCATCACATCGAACCGCGGCAACGTGGTGTGGTGGCGCACGCGCAGCACCTCGCGCAGATGCCCTTCGGCCATCCGGGTTGCGCGCAACAAGCGGATCCACATCTTGAGGCGGCGCTTTGACAGGGGATCCGGTGCCGTCATGCGTCGCCCCCTGAAATGGTGATGCCCTGCCCGTTTACCCCTTCGGCCCCCGGTGAACAAAGCCACAGCGCCGCCGATGTCACCTCGTCCGGGCGGAAAAGGCGGTTCTGCGGGCTCATCGCTTCCAGTGCCGCGCGGGCTTCGGCGGCGGTGCGTCCGGTCTTTTCGGAAATCACGCGGATGGAATTTTCGGTCATCCGGGTGTCCAGAAACCCCGGACAGATGGCGTTGACCGTGATGCCCCCCCGCGCCACCTCAAGCGCAAGCGACCGCACGATACCCATCACCCCATGCTTGGCCGCAGCATAGGGGGCTACCCTGGCATAGCCACGGTTGCCGGCGGTGGAGGAGACGGCGATCAACCGCCCCCAGCCGTCAAACTGGCGCAATCCTTCGCGAAAGGTCAGGAATACCCCGGTCAGATTTACCGCCAGCATCGCGTTCCACTGTGCAAGCGAGGTTTTGGCGAACGGTGCGCTGTCGGCCTGCCCCGCATTGGCGATGACGATATCGACGCGCCCCGCTGCCGCGAAAGCCGCCTGAACCGACGCCTCGTCCGTCACATCGCAGGGCAGCGCGCGCAGGGCCGGA